>JASHWL010000103.1 GCA_030044105.1 Thermoplasmata archaeon | reverse complement strand
CGCCTACTTGAATTTTCAGCATCCTTAAAATCGTCCGCGGCTTCGCGTGCGGCATGTCAGCGCAACCCACGGACGGACCGCCGGCCGAGCCGGCGACCTCCGCCCCGGCGACGACCGCCGGGCAGGACTACACGCGACGGGCGAGACGCATGTCGGGCGTGTGGGCCGTGATCGTGGTCGTGGTCGCGATCCTCGCGGGGGTCGGCGGCTACGTCTACGGCCACAGCACCACGAGCTCGAGCTCGGGAACGACGACGGTGACCTACTACGACGACCTGTCGTCGAGCGAGGAGACGTTCATGACGAACGTGCTGATCCCGCTGTTCGAGTCCCAGTACCCGAACATCCACATCAACTACGTGAACATCGACGCGAACGACATGGTCACCAAGATCGCAGCCCTCGTCTCGGCGAACGACGTCGGGACGACCCTGATCGCGGAGGACAACCTCGACATCGGCGAGCTGCTCTACGCTTCGGGCGGCGGAAACGACCTGATGAACATCACCACGCTCGCGCCGCTGATGGAGCCGGCCCAGCTCATCCCGAGCATGCAGGGGGTCGTGAACTACGAGACCCAGACCTACGGCGGGATCTACTTTATCCCGTTCCGGGCGAACGTCCAGCTCGTCTGGCTGAACAAGACCGCGCTCGCGGACGCGGGGATCTCGACCGCCCAGGGACCGCAGACCTACGCGCAGCTCTACACGGACGCGCAGACGCTGGGCGCGAACTCGGTCATGATCCAGGGCGGTGCCCCGGCGGACACGGCGACCCAGCTGTTCCAGTGGGACGTGCAGTTCGGCGGCAACCCGATGGTCTTCAACGACGCCGGTGACCTGGCGGCGATGTCGTACGCGTACAACCTGAGCTCGTACCTGAACCCCGGGTACACGAGCGCGACGTACGCGACCTACACCGGCCTCGCCTCGGGCAGCTACTCGATGCTGGTCGACCAGTGGCCGTACATCTACCCGCTGCTCACGGGCGTGAGCACCGGGGTCTCGACCCCGATCTCTCCGAGCAACCTCCTGGTCTACCCCGGTCCGAACGGCACCGGGCCCCAGGCCTCGGACGTCGTGGTCGGCGGCGACGTGCTCGCGGTCCCGAAGGGCGCGACCAACCTCTGGGCGATCCAGCTGTTCGCGCAGTTCCTGCTCTCGGCGAAGGCGCAGCAGGTCTTGATGGTCGACACGGGCAACCCCGCGGTCAACGCGGCGGCGTACGACAACCTGCCCTCGAACCAGTCGACCGTGGACCTCGCGATCGAGGCGGCGCTCCAGAACCCCGTGTTCCGGCCGCCGGTCCCCTGGATCACCGAGTGGGAGGACCTGTTCTACAACGACATCTTCACGCCGGTCGTCATCCAGGGCCATATCGGCGACCTGACGACCGACGCGGACAGCGCCAACAGCCAGATGGTCAGCTACCTCAGCACGAACTTCGGGGCGACGACGGCGAGCGAGTACTCGGCCGGCGATTTCGGCCCGCTCTACGTGTAGGAGGAGGACGAGCGGCGTCGTAGGGAGGACCCAACCGCTTCATGGCCGTCGTCGACCGGAACGGGAGACCACCCGCTCCGGTCGCGACCTTTTGGCAGCGCCACAAGGGGCGCCTCGTTCCGTTCCTGTTCGTCGTGCCGTCGCTGGTCTACGTCGGGTACTTCGCGTTCTATCCGGCGGCGCAGACGATCGTCTACAGCTTCCAGACGCCGATCCTCTCCTTCACGACGTACAACTACACCGCCAGCGTCCAGCTCGGGCTCTACACGTGGATCGGGAACACCCTGTGGGTCGTGCTCGGGGCCCTCGCGCTCCAGTTCGGCCTCGCCCTCGCGATCGCCTCGATCCTCGCGCGCTCGTTCCGGGGGAAGTCGGTCTTCGCGACGATCGCGATCCTCCCGATCGGCATCGCGACGGTCGTCGCGGGCTACGTCTTCTCCCAGATCTTCCCCGCCACCGGTGGCGGCTACGCGGACAGCGTCATCACCGCCACCGGGCTGAGCCACCTCCTGACGGTCGCCGGGGTCTCGCTCCCGATCTACTGGACCCACACGGTCCCGCTCGCGCTCGCCACGGTCGTCATCGCCGATAGCTGGAAGAACACCTCGCTGGTCGTGATCATCCTCGTCGCCGGCTACGCGACGATCCCGAGGGCCCTCTACCAGGCGGCGGCGGTCGACGGCGCGGGGCCGCTGCGCCAGTTCCGCTACGTGACGCTCCCGGGGCTTCGGAACTTCATCGTGATGGCGCTCCTGATCCGGGGCGCCCAGGAGGTCAACATCTTCCAGCTCGCGTACATCATGATCGGATCGTACCCGCAGCTCCTGACGGTCCAGGTCTACACGCTCTACTACAGCACCGGGATCTACCTGGCCTCGGCCGTCTCGACGGTCCTGCTCGGGATCGTCGCGCTGTTCATCGTCCTCGTGATCGTCATCGGAGGCCGGGGCCGATGACCACCTCTTCGGTGCTGGCGGACGCCCGGCCCCCGGCTCCCGTCTACAAGCGCCCGGTCTTCACCCTCGGGAACATCGGGCTGGGCGTCGCGGTCGTCGTGATCTCGATCTTCTTCCTCTTCCCGATCTACATCATCTTCCTCATCGCCTTCGTCCCGACGAAGTACACGCTGTTCTCCGCGCTCCCGCCGCTCTACCCGGTCAAGCTCACCTGGGACAACCTCACGGCCGGCCTGTACGGCGCGAACTCCCCGTTCCTGCCGTCGATGTACCTCAGCCTCGAGGTCGCGTTCTTCGTCGGGTTCCTCGCGCTCGCGGTCGGGATCCCGACCGCCTACGGGCTCAGCCGGCTCGGGCCGCGCCTCGCCTACGGGATCACGACGATCCTGTTCATCGTCAACATGGTCCCGTCGATCACGATCGCGATCCCGATCTCGGTGCAGTTCATCAAGGCCGGGCTCTACGGCTCGTGGATCTCCATCGGGCTCACGCAGGAGCTGCTGGCGCTCCCGGTCGCGGTCTTCCTGCTCCTCGGGGCCTTCCAGGGGCTGCCCCGCGATCTCGAGTCCCAGGCCCGGGTCGACGGCGCCGGATTGGGACGCACGATCTACGGGAGCCTGATCCCGCTCATCGTCCCGGCGCTGGTCGCCGCGTTCCTGCTCTCGTGGATGCTCAGCTGGGACGAGTCGACCTTCGCCCTGATCTTGTACAATCCGGCGACCAGCGCGACCCTGCCGGTGAACATCTTCCTCGCGTTCACCGGGCGCGGGATCCCCGCGGACGGGGTCGCGTTCTCGGTGATCGCGACGATCCCGGTGATCCTGCTGACGGTCGTGCTCCAGCGCTATCTTAAGGGGGAGGACCTAGCCGTGGGGGTTCGCGGATGACCGCCAAGCTCGCGTTCGACCGGGTGACGAAGCGGTTCGGGGAGCACCTCGTCGCCGACGACATCACGCTCGACATCGACAACGGCGAGTTCTTCGTCATCCTCGGGCCGTCGGGCGAGGGGAAGTCGACCCTCCTCCGGATGGTCGCCGGCATCGAGTCGGTCGACGCGGGCAGGATCCGGATCGACGGGACCGACGTGACCTACCTGCCGCCGAACCGGCGGAACATCGCGATGGTGTTCCAGAACTACGCGCTGTACCCGAACATGAACGTGTACCGGAACATCGCCTTCCCGCTGCGGATGCAGTACTATCCGCGCGAGGAGATCGAGCCGAAGGTGCGCGACGTGGCCCGCACCCTCGGCATCACGGAGATCCTCGACCGCCGCCCGAACCAGATCTCGGGCGGGCAGCAGCAGCGCGTCGCGCTCGCCCGAGCGATCGTGCGGAACCCCGCCCTGTTCCTGCTCGACGAGCCGCTCAGCAACCTCGACGCCCGGGTCCGGTTCTCCGCGCGCACCGAGCTCAAGAAGATCCAGAAGGACCTCGGGAAGACGTTCCTGTTCGTCACGCATGACCAGAAGGAGGCCGAGGTGCTCGGCGACCGCGTCGGGGTCATCCACCATGGGCGGTTCGAGCAGGTCGGCCCGTTCAACGACCTCTACGACCGCCCGGCGACCCGCTGGATCGGCGACTTCGTCGGGGACGTGCCGATGAACTACCTGCCGGCCCAGGAAGGCGG
>JASHWL010000102.1 GCA_030044105.1 Thermoplasmata archaeon | reverse complement strand
CACGAAGGCGCAACTCCTGTTGCGCCTCCCAGGGTCGTACTCGAGGAGCCCGCTCCCCGGGGCGGTCGCTCGGCCGGTCGCGATCGGCGCGGAACCTTCGGGGGAGCTGCTGCGCGGCCGAGAGACGCGGACTTATTCTCGAGTGGGCGTTCGGGAGGTCGTGTCGGACCTGAACTGCCCCAAGTGCGGGGGTCCGAATCCGCCGGGCGCTACCGTCTGCCAGTGGTGCACCTCCGCGCTCTCGCAGCCAGCCCCTCCGCCGCCGACGTTAGAGTATCATCCGATCGAGCTCGATGCGCCGGAACGCCCATCGCCGTTTACCCCGGGCGTGATCGCCGGCCTCGTCGCGTTGGTCATCGTCGTGATCATCATCGTCGCGGTCGCGGCGAGCCTGCAGAGCGCGAGTGCGCCCTCGAGCGGATCGGGCGTGCAAGTCACCGGCCTCCGCGTGGTTTCCGGCGATGACGCCTGCGGTTTGAACGGGGACGACAGCGGGACCTATCAGTCCGGCGGGCAGGTCTCCTCGGGGTACCAGGGGCCGCCGATCATCACATGGGGGGTTCCGGGCCCGAGCGGAACGGTGCCCTGCACGGTCAGTTCCGTCTCGACCAACACCCCGGGCTTCGAGCTCTCCGCGTCACTTCCCCAGACGGTGACGTCGACTCCTTCCGTGCTAGTCGTATCGGTTCTGGTCGAACCGAGTTCGTTTCATGGCGTACTGAACGTGACGTTCGGCTGAGACTACGGGAGATTCCCCGTTCCAGTGGTGTCTTGGGAGCTCAGCCCCTTATCGGCGAGCAACTGAGTAAGCGCCGCGTACGCATCGGTCTCGATCTTGTCCGAGGCCGACGAGATCCCGGTCAAGAGTCCGGCCTTGCCCCCTCCCGCGGCCGATATGTCGATCCGCTGGGCGGTTCCGTTCGACGTTGCGAGGATTACGAGTCCCAGGTGGTCATCCGTCCGAAAGAAGTACTTGCGGCCGACTACCAACGTCACTCGAACGGGTCCGAACTGATAGGCGGTTTGAGCGCTGGGTTGCGCGTCCACCGAGGCGAGGAGCGACTGAATATCTGCCGGTCCGAGTTCGCCGTGAACGAATACGGAACGCATGGTGGCCACCGGGTCGAGGCGAAGACGCGGGTGCCCTTAATTGAGGGGGCCGGTCCGCGCGGGCGGGCACTCTCCCGCGGGGACCAAGTAAGGGTTCGTCCACCACCTCGCTCGGAACCGTGGGCGCGCTGTACCGAAGGACAGGATACCGAGCAGGCTGAGTTAACAGCCCACTGGAATTCGGGTAGTCGACTGTCGGATTCCCGCATGCCACGAGCGTCGGGGCGAGCAACTCACGCGCTGCAGACTCGGGAACTCGTGCCCTCGAATTGGTCCGACTTCGCCGCGCTCTTTCAGAAGTACCATGGGGTCCAGGCCGGTTGCTGGTGCATGTTCTACCATCGCGAGGGTCCCAACGGACCGCTGGGAAGTCGAATCCGCCAGGAGCAGAATCGCCGGGACCACCGGGCGCTCCTACTCCGCGGGCAGGCCCACGGAATCCTGGTGTACCGAGGCGACACAGCGGTGGGCTGGTGCCAGTTCGGCCGCCGCGACGAACTCCCGAGGATCGAGCGAGGACGAAAATACCGGGCAATCCAGGGCGAAGCCTCCCAGCCTCCGACTTGGCGCATCACGTGCTTCTTCGTCGATCGCGAGTGTCGCCGATCCGGCGTAGCGAAAGCGGCCCTCCACGGGGCCTTGAACGCCATCCGCCGGCACGGTGGCGGAGTGGTGGAGGCGTATCCCGCGACCCACGGGAGGGCCGTCGCCACGTGGTTCGGCACCCTGAGCATGTTCGAGCTCGAAGGGTTTCGAGTCGTCCAACCGTTCGGCCAGAGCAACACGCTGGTGCGCAAGGAGGTTCGATGACCGGGGTCGGGTCTCCGCATCCCCGGCGGAATCCCGACCGGTCGGACGGGACGCGCGACGATGGCGCTCGTTAGCCGCTTTTCTTCGAGCGCTTCGTCCGTGCCGGTTCGTCCTGCTCGGTCGACGGCCGGAACGCCGGCGAGCCCCCCGGGGTCCGCCGAAGATGCACGCCACGGAATCCTCGGCTCGCTTCCGGGCGGGGTTCTATGCCGCGGCGCTCGTACCACCGGACTGGGCGGCGTCGGAATCTGCGGAGGCATCGCTCGTGAGAGCGCGAGGTGAGGAGGGGGATAGGTACCGACGGGCGGAGCGCCTAGAGAAGCCCGCTCAGGACCCCATCCGGGCGGCCGGCAGCTCGGGGTCAAGATCCCGTCGGACCGAGCCGGAACGATGGCAGCCCGCTCCCCGGCCGTGTGCTACCGCGCGGGCGTTCCAGCACCCCAGGGCCTAGGGGTAAAGGGCGAGAAGACCGTTGGGCGACCGTGCTCGTATCGGCTCGCATCCGAAGATGGCTCACCGGACCCACATCGGACCCTAGCGTCCGGTGGCGCTTCTGGACCGAGGTGGACCGCAGGTCGACGTCGGATTCTCGAGCGCGGAGGGCGCGCCGTGCGATCGGTCGCACCGGGTGGGCCGCCGGCCTACTCGCGCATCAGTTCCCCGACGGTCGGTGGTGCACTCCGGGCTCCTCGGATGACGAGCTCTACCGCCCGAAGTACCTCTCGACGTACTGGCGATTCCTCCTGCTGGCCGACCTCGGGATGACCCGCGCCGACGTCCGGATCCGGCGAACAGCGGAGCTGACCATGCGTCGCTGGACCGAGAAGGGCCACGACCTTCTCGGGGGACCCGAGTCCGAGATATGCCTGATCGGAAACGCCGCCCGCTCTCTGATCCGGTACGGCTACCTCGGCCATCCCGTCGTTCGGCGGTCCATCGACTGGATCGTCCGGACCCAGAAGTCGGACGGCGGCTGGTACTGTTGGTCTTCCCGCACGGGCTGGCTGGACTGCTGGGAAGGTCTGGACGCGCTGGCCGAGCTCCCGGAGGCGGACCGCGACGAATCGGTGCGTCGGTCGATCGAGCGCGGGGCCGAGTTCTACCTGAGCCGGCGTCTCATGCGCGACGGGGAAGCCCGATATCCGCCGTGGTTTCGGATCCACTATCCGACCTACTACTACTACGACCTGCTCGTCGGCCTTCGGATGCTCACCCGACTCGGATACGGTGCGGATCCCCGACTTCGCCCCGCGCTCCGCTGGCTCATGGACAAGCGACGATCAGATGGGACGTGGGCCCTCGACGCCGATCATCCGGACCTTGACCCGGCGCGCGGCGGCTACGTGTTCGACGAGGGACCGGTTTGGCCGCTGCGGCTCGAGCCGCCGGGCGAGCCGAGCCGCTGGGCGACGGTGGACGCGCTGAGCGTCCTGGCGCGCACTGGGGCGCGCTAGTCCCGGGAGAGCTGCACCGAAGCGCGGCCCGAGTCTTCCTGCACGTGAGAGGGGGCAGACCTTGCGTCACGTCCCCGTCCTCGGGGGGAGAACGGTGAAGAATCGGTGATCGCTCAAGACAGCGTGTCCGGGCCGAGCACGCGCCCATCGCCTCTTCCCCGTGCGTTGCAGAAGTGGCTGCTCGGAACGAGCGAACCGAGCGTCCGGTATCGCGTGCTGCGAGAGCTCCTAGGCCGCCCTGAGACCGACCCGCACGTGACGGCCGCTCGCAAGGAGATCGGTCGGACCGGCTGGGCGGCGGAGCTACTCGATCTTCAGCTTCCGGAGGGCCATTGGACCACGCCGGGTTCGGCGCCCCGCGACATGGAGGGACCGAAGTACACCGCGACCCGGTACGTTCTCCACGTTCTGGCCGACCTCGGTCTGGATCGGTCCAATCCGCGCCTGGCGCGCGGCGCCCGGCTCTACTTCGACCTCGTTTCGGGCCGCCGGTTCAACGAGATGGGAGGGAGGGACAGCGAGGTCTGCTGCACCGGAGGTGACGTCCGCATCGCGACGCGCCTCGGATACGGGACGGACCCTCGAGTCGCGCGTTCCATCGCGTGGCTCATCGGCGCCCAGAAGAAGGACGGGGGCTGGCACTGCTGGCCGTCGAGGAAGGGAACACTCGACTCGTGGGAGGCGCTGGGGGCGTTCGCGGCGATCCCCGAGGGTCTCCGCAGTCCCGCCATGCGGGAGGCGATCCGACGTGGTCTGGAATTCTACCTCGATCGCGAGCTCATGTACGAGGACGGCGCCACGTATGCGCCTTGGCTCCGCGCGCACTTTCCGGTGCATTACTACTACGACGTACTCGTCGGGCTCGACCTGGTCACGTCGCTGGGAGCGACGGGAGATCCTCGCCTGAACCGGGCGCTGGATTGGCTCGAGAAGAAACGGAACCCCGACGGATCGTGGAACCTGGACGTGCTGCATCCGGACGTTGAGGATGAGGCGTACTTCGACGGCGTGGGCACTCCGTTCTTCGCCTTGGGCTTGGAGTTTCCCCGACGGCCGAGCCGATGGATTACCATCACAGCCCTCAAGGTTCTCCGCCGAGCCGGCCGGCTCTGAGCCGCTCGGTCAGAAGCACCCCCCGCAAGGTGGGCTCAACGCAGCCGCACCCTCACAGGAAAGGCGCGGATCGGGGCTCGGAGGCGGGGGAAGAGCCGAGATTCGGTACTCGTGGGGAGGCCCGCGTACATCCACGCTCGAAAGGCGACCGCCGCCGCCCGCCGGGCCCCGCCGCGCGCTTAATCGCGCTGAGGTCTCCCGGCCCGAGATGCCATCGACAGTCCCGAGTGGCGAGGGGGCCTTGGTCCGACGGCCCTCCGGTGCGCGACTCGTTTCGGTCGCCGGCGTTTGCTGGATTCTCGGAGCCGTGCAGTTCGTGATTGCGATGATCGTCGTCCAACTCGCCTGGACCCACCCGTACAACGTGCTACAGAACGCCGTGAGCGACCTAGGCGCGGTGACCTGTCATGAAAATCCGATGGGGACTTCGTACGTCTGCTCCCCGCTTCACGTGGTGTTCAACATCGCCATCATCGCGTTCGGGGCGCTCGTCGCGGTCGGCGCGCTAGCGGTCCGAAATGCGTTCCCACCCGGCCGGTCCGCGTCGTCGGCCCGCGCCACGCTCGTCATCGCTGGACTCGGAGCGGCCTTGGTGGGAATATTTCCGGAGGACGTCTACGGGGTAGGACACGGAGTTGGCGCCTTGCTCGCCTTCGTCGGGAGCAGCGTCGCGCTGATCCTCTTCGGCGTGGCCATGACCGGACGACCATTGTGGCGTCGGTACCGGATACTCTCGTTCGGATGCGGCGCGGTCTCGGGAGGTACGATCATCGCCTCGAACATCAGCGAGAACTGGGGACCGGTCGGATTCGGCGGGCTGGAGCGGATCATC
>JASHWL010000101.1 GCA_030044105.1 Thermoplasmata archaeon | reverse complement strand
AAGGTGGTCGCCTCGGCCGGATAGAGCGTCGCTTCGGCGAGCTGATAGCCCGAGGTGTACGGCTGCGAGAAGTCCGAGGTGGGGAAGTCCGCGCCCGTCGTCGGGAGCGTGAGCCCCGTGGCCGTCACCGGCGGGGGCGTCGGGTTCCCGTTGCGGGTCAGATTGTCCGCGTAGGTGTTGAGGTAGTTGGAGGCCAGGAGGTTCAGGGTCCCGCCCTGGCTCACGTTGAGCGTGGGGGCGTACTCCATGTCGCCGATGATCGGCGCGGGGTCGACGCCCGCAAAGCTCGCGATCAGCGGGTTCGCCGTGATCTGGGAGTCGTTGAACGTCGCGACCGCCGCGGCGCCGTCGACCTGGATCCAGCCGGGGAAGTCGAAGGTGGAGTGCGAGGCGGTGAAGGTCCCGGTGATGCCGACGTAGAGCTTGGTGAAGTTCAGGACCCCGACGTTGGTGGTGATGCCGGAGTCGATCATCTCGACCGTGCCGGCGTCCAGGAACTCGTAGATGTGCGAGAACTGGACCGCGAGCGAATTCCCGTTGGTGGCCTGCTCGGCGAAGGAGATGGTCGTGTTGCGGACGATCAGCGTCCCGCCCGCCTCGACCGTGATGTTGCCGCCCTGGTAGTACGTCCCGCCCGGGCTTCCCGTTTCGATCGTGTAGGTCTCGCCGCTCGCGACGACCAGGTCCCCGTACGGTCCGGTCTGCGCGGTCCGGGCCCCCGAGGAGGCGCCCGCGGGTCCGTAGTAGAGCACCGGCGCCAGGAGCGCGGAGGCGCCCATCAGGACGAGCACCGCGAGCGCGAATCCGATTCCCAGGAACGATCGGCGGGGGCGGGGCGCCGTCCCTCCGGAGCGGGAGGAGACTGGCCGAGACCGAATCACGGACGAAAGAAGGCCGGCATCCTCTATTTAAAAACTCAGACGCCGATATCGCGCACGGCTATCGGCGGCGCCGCCGGGCTACGGGACTTTCAGCACGATCTTGCCGAAGAGGTCGGCGGAGTCGAAGCGCCGGAACGCGTCCGCGGCCTCGTCCAAGGGCCGCGTCGAGTCGACGACCGGGCGGAGGGAGCCATCGGCCAGATGCCCCAGGACCTCCCGGAACTCGGCCGCGCTGGCCATCGTGCTCCCCCGGATCGAGGCCTGGCGCCAGAACAGCGTCCGCAGGTCGATCTCGGCGGTAGGGCCCGTCGTCGCGCCGATCACGACCAGTCGGCCTCCCCGGGCGAGCGAGCGCAGGGATCGAGCGATCGTGGCCGTTCCGACGGAGTCGAAGACCACGTCGACCCCGTTCTTCTCGCTCCACTTCCACAGGACCCGGTCGAGCGAGCTCTCCCCCTCGTCGAACACGAGGGCGGCTTCGGCGCCGAGCGACCGAGCCCGCTCGGCCTTCGCGGCCGATCGGGAGACGACCGCGACGCGTGCCCCCAGCAGCTTCGCCACCTGGATCACCGCGGTCGCGACGCCACCGCCCGCGCCCACGACCGCGACCCGGTCGCCGGGCCGAACCTCGCCGACGGTGCGCAGGGCCCGCCACGCCGTCTGGAAGACCAGCGGCGCCGCGGCGCCTTCCTCCATCGTCATCCGGGGCGGGAGCGGGTGGACGTTCCGTGCCGGCACGACGACGAGCTCCGTGGCGGTGCCCTGCGTGTGCTCTCCCACGATCCGATAGTTGCGGCAGAGGGCCTCCTGACCGCGACGGCAGGCTTCGCAGGTCCCGTCCCACATCCCGGGATTCAGCAGCACGCGATCGCCGACGGCGAGCCCCGGCACTCCCGCTCCGACCGCGTCGACCGTTCCTGCGCCGTCGGATCCGAGCACGTGCGGGCGCTCGATCGGGACCCCCGGGATGCCGGCCAGCGTGAAGCGGTCCAGCCGGTTGAACGCCGCGGCCCGGATGCGCACCCGGACCTCCCCCGCCCCGGCGGACGGTTCGGGGATGTCGACGAACTCCAGGCGCTCCGGACCCCCGTGCTCCCGGAATCCGAACCCCCGCATGGTCCGCCTAGTGGGGATCCGCGAGGGACCATCGCGTCCCCGCGGCACCGTCCTCGAGGCGGATCCCGGCGGCCCCGAGCTCCTCGCGAATGCGGTCCGCCTCGGCGTAGTCGCCCCGTGCGCGGGCGCGCGACCGCGCCGCGATCAGCACGGGGACCACGCGCTCGAGCTCTCGCGCGTCGCCGGCGGCGCGCTCGACGAACAGCCCCAGCACCTCCTGGGCCCACCGGTACGGTTCGGCGAGGGCCGTGAGCCCGTCTCCGGAGAGATGGTCCAGCCCCTCGAGCAGCTCGCCGAGCCGCCGCGTCCATCCGAACAGGAGCGCGATCGCCTCGCGCGAGTTGAAGTCGTCCGCCATCGCGTCGTCCAGCCGGTCGATCAGCTCGTCCGACGCGGCGGCGAGCTCCGCCGGGATCGGGTCGCCGCTGCGCTCCGCGCCGTCGCGCGCCAGGATCTCCTCGATGCGCCGGGCCGGCTGGGCCAGCCGGTCGTACGCCTCCCTCGCCTCGGCGAGGGAGCGGTCGGGGACGAGATCGAGCGGACTCCGATAGTGGGCGTTGAGGTAGTAGAAGCGCAGCGCCCCCGGTCCGACCCCCTCGATCGCCGCCTGGAGGTCGAGCACGTTGCCGATCGACTTCGACATCTTCTCGCCCTGGAAGATCACGAAGGCGACGTGGATCCAGTAGTTCACCATCGGCGCCTCGCCGGTCGCCGACTCCGAGAGCGCGATCTCGCTCTCGTGGTGGGGGAAGATCAGGTCGGCGCCGCCCCCGTGGAGGTCGTAGCGCGCGCCGAGCAGGCGGCCGGTCATCGCGGTGTCCTCGATGTGCCAGCCCGGCCGGCCGGGACCCCACGGGCTCTCCCAGCTCGGCTCGCCCGGCACGGCGGCCTTCCAGATCACGAAGTCCTCGGGCGCGCGCTTCCGGGCGTCGACCTCGACCCGGGCCCCGGGCTGGAGCTGGCTCAGCTTCTGCCCCGAGAGCCGCCCGTACGCGGGGAACTTCGCGACCTCGAAGTAGACCGACCCGTCGTCCGCGACGTAGGCGTATCCGCGGTCGACGAGCATGCGGACCTGCTGGAGGATCTCGGGAACGTAGTCGGTCGCGAACGGATAGTAGTCGACCGACGTGACGCCGAGCTCGGTCATCGAGCGGCGGAAGGCCGCGAAGTTCCGCTCGGCCAGCTGCAGCGGGTCGTCGTCCTCCTCCGCCGCCCGGGCGATCAGCTTGTCGTCGAGGTTCGTGACGTTCTGGACGGAGAAGACGCGGTAGCCCCAGTGCCGAAGGGCCCGCACGACGACGTCGAACACCACGAAGGTCCGGCCGTGGCCCACGTGCGCCGGGGCGTAGGGCGTGAGGCCGCACACGTAGAGCCCGACCCGCGGCGGGGCGATCGGCGCGAAGACCCTCGCCTCGCGGCTCATGGTGTCGTAGATCGTCACCCGGCGCATCCTAGATCCTCCGGAGCGCGCCGGTCACGTCCGCGACGAGATCGTCCGGGTCCTCGATGCCGCAGGAGAGGCGGACCAGCCCGTCGCCCACCCCGTGGGCCTCGCGCTCGGCGCGCGGGACGCTCGCGTGGGTCATCGACGCGGGATGCTCCGCGAGGGACTCGACGCCGCCGAGGCTCTCCGCGAGCGTGAACACCTTCAGTCCCTTCAGGAAGCGACGGGCGGCCGGAGCTCCTCCCCGGAGGTCGAGGGAGACGATCCCGCCGAAGTCGTCCATCTGGCGACGCGCGAGCGCGTACTGCGGATGGGACCGGAGCCCAGGATAGTACACCCGCTCGACCGACCGCGCTCCCTCCAGTGCCCCGGCGACGGCGCGCGCCCCCGCCGAGTGGGCGCGCATCCGGAGTCCGAGGGTGTGCAGGCCCCGCAGGACCAGGAAGCAATCGAACGGGCTGGGAACGGCCCCGACCGCGTTCTGGAGCCACGTGAACCGAGCGCCGTCGGCGGGGCGCCGCAGGACGAGCGCCCCTCCGATGATGTCGGAGTGGCCGCCCAGATACTTGGTCGTGGAGTGGAGCACGATGTCGGC
>JASHWL010000100.1 GCA_030044105.1 Thermoplasmata archaeon | reverse complement strand
TGCGCGACGTGGGACCCATCGGCCCTCCCGGGGCCCCCTGCGGGACCGGAACCGGGAGTCTCGGCGATAGCAAGGCGTGGACTCGGGTTATGGTTCTATCGCGGCGCGAGCACCGAAGGTCGCACCGGCGACGAGATCCTCCCGGCGGCCGCCCGAAACCGGAGCGCGATTGCGCCGGGGCGGAGCGCCTTTATACTACAGCAGTGATATGTCATTCGTCAGACAAAGCTAGGGGACTTGTCTGACACGCATGGTCGACACGTCGGAGCGGGTCACCGTCCGCATCCCGCAGGAGCTCCTCGAGAAGCTCAAGCGGATCCAGGAGACCGAGGGGACCGCGACGATCTCCGACACGATCCGCGAGGGGCTCGAGCAGTACATCGAGCTCCATCTGCCGCCGCAGAACGTCCGGAAGGTCGTGGTCGAGCTCTCCCGGCAGGACAACAACCGGCTCGAGGAGTTCGTCCGGGAGGGGAACTCCGTGAGCGTCGACGACGCGGTCCGTTCGGCCGTGCGCGAGTACATCCGGGGCCGGATCGAACAGCTCGGCCCTCCGACCCGCCCCCACCGGCGGGAGGGAGAGCCCGTGGCCGCCGAGGGCTCCTCGCCTCCCTGAGGGGGCCGGGGAGTCGAACGTGCCGGACGGCAAGCCCCCCGAGGCGTGGGCGTCGCTCGCGCTCTCGCCTCCCTGCGCGGTCGTGGGCCTCGGCGGAGCCGGCAGCGAGGCGGTCCAGGACCTCGTGAGCCTCGGGATCCCCGGGGTGCGGGCCTTCGCGATCAACAGCGACGCGAAGCACCTCCTGCGGATGGGCGTCGAGGAGCGGATCCTGATCGGGTCCCGCGAGCTCCGCGGCCGCGGCAGCGGCGGCGACCGGGCGCGCGTGCTCCGCGCCGCCGAGGAGGGGCGCGAGGAGATCCTGCGGCGCCTCGCCCCGTTCGAGATCGTGTTCCTGCTCGCCGGTCTCGGGGGCGGGACGGGGAGCGCGCTCCTGCCCTACCTCGCCGCGGAGCTCCGGAAGACCGACGCGCTCCCCGTGCCCGTGGTCTTCCTGCCGTTCCAGGTCGAGCTCGACACGAACCAGGGCCGGCGGGAGAACGTGGAGGCGACGATCGGGGAGCTGGAGGAGATGGGCGGGCTCTTGCTCGCGCTCGCCAACGAGAAGCTCCGCCGCTTCGAATCGCTGCCGATCCACCGGGTCTTCCACGTGCGGAACGCCTACCTCCACTCGCTCGTCTCCAGCCTGGTCGACATGGTCGAGAACCCATCGCAGCTCAACGTCGATCTCGCGAGCCTCAAGAACCACCTCCGGGAAGCGGGCCTCTCGACGCTGCTGGTCGGCGAGCACCACATCTCCGAGCCCGAGCGGCTCGTCCACCAGGCGCTCTCCGACTCGCTGCTCGACTACCACCTGTCGGACTCGCCCTCCGCCCTCGTCCATCTCGACGGAGGCTCGAACCTCACGCTGCGCACGCTCGACCGGGTGCTCCGCACGTTCCGCCAGCGCCTCGGCGAGCCCCAGCACCTGGTGTTCGGCACCCGTATGCGGCCCGAGCCCCGGGACGTCGTCCGTTTGACGGCCGTCATCGGCGGCCTGCGGCCCCGCAGTGTCCGCGACGCGCTCCGGTCGCCGACGGGCGCGGGCACCCCGCTCCTCGCGCGCTAGCGGGAGCGGGCCTCGCGGCGGTCGAGCTCGTTCTGCACGACGTCGAGGACCTGGGAGGTCCGCAGCGAGCGGGGCCCGACGGAGAGCGGCACCGCCCCCGATGACTCGAGGATCGCCCGCTCCGCGTCCGACGGGTCGTACGGGTCGGAGACCACCGCGGCGAAGTCGCTCGGAGCGGCCGGATGGTCGACGAGCGGGCCCCCGCTCTCGGTGAGCCAGACGGTCCCGGGGCGTGCCAGGAACTCCCGGAGGGCGGCCGCCGGGTCGACCGGCCCGACCACGAGGCCCGGCGAGGATTCGATCGGGCGGTCGACCGCGGCCGACCGCACGAGCGCGTTCTTCAGGAGCGCCGCCGTGGACCGCTCGTCGGGGTTGAGGTAGCGGAGCCGGGCGCCGACCAGATCGATGCGCCGGGGCGCCGGCGCCGGGGCGCCCGCGAACACGATCGAGAGCTCGACGTCGCGACGCAGGTCGTTCGAGAGCGTGAACGCCGTGGAGACCGCCCGGGCGATCTCGTCCATCCGCCCGGCTCCGCCGGCGAGATCGTTCAGCGTGAACGACCCTGAGACCGGGACCCGATGGGCCAGGACGAGGAAGCGGCGCATCCGCCGCCGGCACCTCCGGTCCGCGTTAAAGAGTCGGGCCTTCGAGGGGAATGCCGGTCGGCCGGGAAGAAGGGGGTCCCGCGGGAGCGCCCTACTCGTCGTCGGCGATGTGGCGGCGGCTCCGCGGCGCGGGCGGCTCCGGGGCCGGCATGGGGTTCTGGCGGCGTTCCAGCCAGATCTCGTCCCCGAGCTCGTGGTAGACCGCGTGGGCGGCGATGCCCGTCCCGTGCTCCCCGTGGGGCAGCCGGAACGCGCCCGAGCGGTTGGCGTTGGACGAGTAGACGACCTCGGCCTCGCCGGCCGCGGCCATCGCGGCGCTCTCCTGCCGCGCGAGCTCGAAGATGCGGTCCTTGCGGAACATCCAGTAGTGGATGCGCCACTCGCGACCGTCGTAGAGGGTGGTCTCGTCCCGCTCGGTCTCCAGGATCCCCGTGTCCTCGAGCATGTAGAACGTGTCGCGGTCGTCCGGCTCGAGGACATTGTCGATGATCCGCTCGTTGAAGCCGAAGAAGTTGAGCACGTGGGCGGCGATCGACCGGGCGTCCTCCGGGCGCATGCCCTCGTGGCCGACCGAGCGCCGGATCGCCTTGGCCAGGGAGTCGAAGTCGACCGGTCCGGACGCGTCCGAGAGCGCGGCATCCGTCGGGATCCCCGCCCGGGTGGTCCGGAGGTCGTCATCGGACCTCAGCGGCACCGGATTCCGCAGGGTGTAGCGACGGCTCGACGACTTAGAATCGCCCGAAGGCCGCATGCCGAAAACTATCCTAGCCTACCGTATAAATAAGTTGGCGAG
>JASHWL010000099.1 GCA_030044105.1 Thermoplasmata archaeon | reverse complement strand
CTTCCTGCCGGTGGCGGCGCGTCTGAGCGGCCTCAAGGACATGAAAACGCTCGGCGAGATGTTCGTCACCACCGCCCGATGGATGATGATCTTCACGATCCCGATCTTCTTCCTGTTCACCCTGCTTCCGGGGGACTCCATCATCGCGGTCTTCGGGAAGGGTTACGTGGCGGGCGACGAGGCCCTGGAACTGATCTCCATCGGCGCCTTCATTTCCATCCTATTCGGCCCGGTGAATGCCGCACTCGCCGGGATGGGCGTCACCAGGCCGCTGCTCCTCGCGACGGTCATTTCGGCCGTTTCGAATTTCGCTCTCAGCATCGCGCTCATCCCGACCTACGGCCTCATCGGAGCCGCCATTGCGTGGACCACAGCCCGTTTTCTGTATCCCGCGAGCGCGATGACCGGGATGTACTCGAGCTCGGGCATCCACCCCTTCCGCCGGACCCTGCTCGTCCCCCTCGGGCTGACGCTCGCCGCCGGGATACCGCTGTTCTACGGGCTCTCCCTGATCCCGCACCACCCCGACTTCGTGTTCCTCTACTACTTCGTCGGGCTCTTCCTGTGTATCGGGATGGTGCTGGCGAGCCGGAGCGTGGAACGCGGCGATCTGGTCGCGTGCCGGATGGCGGAACGGGTGCTCGGGCGGCCGATCCCATGGCTCCAGCATCTGTTCGAGAGCCGGCTGAACGCCCGCGAGAGGGAGCCGCTCGACGGAACTCCGCTCGCCTGAGGCGCCGGTTGTAACGGCGGCGAGGGTGCGCATGGGCGGGTTGGAGCGGGGTCACGGCGCCGGCCCTCCGGACGTCCTGGTCGTGGTCATGGACTGCGTCCGGTCGAGTGACTTTCCGGGAGGCGCGCCCGACGCCCCCGAGATGCCCTTCGTCAGTCGGCTCCGATCCCAGAGCGTCGTATTTCCCCGCGCGATCAGCGTGGCTCCATGGACGCTCCCGTCGCACGCGAGCCTGTTCACCGGAATCTATCCGTGGGAGCACGGCTGCCACGGACGGGCCTCCTTGCGCCTCGACCCCCGCTACGAAAGGATCGCGCAGTCCCTGGCGGCCCGTGGCTACCGGACCGCCTCGTTCTCCGGCAATCCGATCATCAGTCCGCTCTACGGCCTTGCGGACGGTTTCCATCTTTCCGAGTGGGGCGAGTGGTGGGAACAGGTCGACCGGGTCCGCCCGAGACCCTCCCATGTCCATCAGGCCGTGCCCGGCGAGCCGGCACCGGAGGTCCCCATCCTGTCCTTCCGAGATCGGTCCGGGCGTGCGATCAAGACCATGATGACGCGGTATCCGGCGACTCTCGCCGTCACGGACGCCGCCGCACGGCGCATCGTCGATCCGGGGCGCCGTCGCCCGGGCGCGATGAACCCATGGATCGAGACCGACCTCGAGGCGTGGCTTCGCTCCCAGCCCGCCGACGCGCCGACGTTCGCATTCGTCAACACCGTCGACGCGCACGAGCCCTACCTCCGGGACCCCGGGGATGCGTCCTCTCTTGGCGAGTGGTGGCGCGACATGCGGATCCCGCAGGACGTGCTGGCGCTTCTCGCACCGGAGACGCCCCCTCCGGCCGCGGACCTGGCCCGTCTACACGCGCTCTACCGGGACGCGATCGCGCGCCTCGATCGCCGCCTCGAGCGGATCGTCTCCCTCTACCAGCAGGCCGGACGGTGGGATCGCACCGTGTTCGTTCTGACCAGCGACCACGGCCAAGCGTTCGGAGAGAACGGGATGATCTGGCACGGCGTCCGGACCGACGAGGAGATGCTGCGGATCCCGCTCCTTCTGCGACTCCCCCACGACGAACTCGGGGGACAGGCGGCCGAAGGCTGGGGGTCCCCGATGGACGTCCCGGCGACCGTCGCACGTGCCGCAGGCCTACCGACGGCAAGTCCCTCTTCGGGCGTTCCCTTGCAGGACCTGGTCGCGGCGGAGCGCCCGAACGTGCTTCTGGCCGCCGGAGACGGGACCGAATGGAACCGGCCCTTCATGGAGATGCTGAGCCCTCGTCGACGCGAAGAGCTGAACCTGTTCTCGGTGGCCGCCTATCAGGGCTCGATCAAGATCGTCGTCGACGCGGTGAGCGACGCGGTGCAGGGGCTCGACCTGTCCGCTCGCACGCCGGTTCCGTTGCCGGCGGGGCGCTTGGAGGACCCCGCGCTCGCACCCATGGTCTCTGCGGCCCGCGCGGCCGCACAGCGGTTGATGCACCCCACCGCGTCCAGCGGCGTTTCCGCCGCCGTCGACGAGCGGTTGCGCTCCTGGGGCTACGGCTGACCGCAGCCCGAGCGTTCGCGGATCAGCTGCCGCCCGAGTTTCCGGGAGGCGGGCTCGCCGGCGGAGTGTTCGGAGTCGAGCTCGTTGGAGGACGCGTGCGACGCATCGACAGGAGAACGCCCGCCACCACGGCCGCGATCGCGACCACGATCACGGCGATCTCCCAGAGCGGGATCCCTCCAACCGAGCCGCCCGCGGGAGTGGGGGTCGGGGAGTTCTTCGAGAAGGCGATCGTCCGCGAGAGGTTCGCGCCCGTGACGTTCGCCCATCCCGTGCCCG
>JASHWL010000003.1 GCA_030044105.1 Thermoplasmata archaeon | reverse complement strand
CTCGGCGGCGAGAGCTACCCGGCCGACGCGTTCGAGCGGCCGGCGGGCAACGAGACCCGGTTCCTGTTCTCGGTGCGGGACCCGGTCGGGGTCGTGGTCGCGATCGGGCCGTTCAACTTCCCGCTCAACCTGCTGAGCCACAAGGTCGCGCCCGCGCTCGCGGCCGGCAACCCGGTCGTCGCGAAGCCGACCAGTGCGGCCCCGTTCACCGCGCTCCGACTGGCCGAGCACCTCACCGCCGCCGGCGTGCCGGCGGGGGCGCTCAACGTCGTGCTCGGGCCGGGAGGCTCGGTCGGGGACGCGCTCATCGAGCATCCCCGGACCCGCCTCGTGACGTTCACCGGTTCGACGGAGGTCGGTCTCGCGATCGCGGGGAAGGCGGGGGCGCACGCGAAGCGCGTGATCCTCGAGATGGGCGGGATGGACCCGTTCGTCGTGCTCGACGACGCCCCGCTCGCCGCCACCGTCGACGCGGCGATCCGCGGCGTCTTCTCGTACTCGGGCCAGGTCTGCACGGCCTCGAAGCGGTTCCTGGTCGCCGAGCCGGTCGCCGACGCGTTCGCGGCCGCGCTCGCCGAACGGGCCCGGGCCCTGCGGGTCGGCCCAGCGCTCGACGAGCAGACCCAGGTCGGGCCCCTCATCGACGCGCGCGCGGTCGAGCGGATGGCGACGCTGGTCGACGACGCGCGCGCCCGGTCGGCCAAGGTGCTCGCCGGCGGGGAGCGGCCGCCGGGCCGGACCGAGGGGCACTTCTACGAGCCGACCGTGCTCGACGCGGTGCCCGAGGACGCGCGGGTCCTCCACGAGGAGCCGTTCGGCCCGATCGCCCCGGTGGTCCGGTTCTCGGGCCTCGAGGACGCGGTCCGCATCGCGAACGCGACGCCGTACGGCCTTCAGGCGGCCGTGTACACGCGCGACCTCGCGAAGGGCTTCGCGCTGGCGAAGCGGATCCGGGCCGGGGGCGTCCACCTCAACGACCCCACCAACCTCCGGTGGGACGCGCTCCCGTTCGGGGGCGTGAAGGAGAGCGGACTGGGCCGGGAGGGCCTCCGCTACGCGATGGAGGAGATGACCGAGGTCAAGCTGATCTCGGTGAACTTCGCGGGCGCCTGACGGCTACGACGGCTCGGCGTCGGGCAGGGTGCGTCCCGGCACCGGCGGCAGCACCGGTCCCGGTCCCCCGGGCGCCGGGGCGAGGCGGGGCTCGGGCCGACCGGCGCGCCCGGCGGGGGACGGCACGGACCGCACCGGGGTCGGCGGCGCGTCGAGGCTCGCCAGGGACTCCGCGAAGGTGGCGAGCCCGCGCTCGAGCAGCTCGTCCTCGATGACGAGGGGCGCCATGAACCGCAGTACCTGGTCCCACGCCCCGGCGGTGTGCATCAGGACGCCGCGGGCGAAGAGCGCCGCTCGCATCGCCTTCGCCCGATCGCCCCACGGCGCCCGGGACGCGGGGTCGCTCACGAACTCGACCCCGATCATGAAGCCGCGGCCCCGCACGTCGCCGATCGCCGGGTACTCCGCCCGGAGCGCGCGGAAGCGCTCGACGAGGGCGGCCCCGCGGTGTCGGGTCCGGTCGAGGAGCTCGCCGTCCTTCAGCACGCGGAGCACCTCGGTGCCGACGGCGAGCGCGAGCGGGTTGCCCCGGAAGGTGCCGAGGTGGAATCCGCGGGGCAGCTCCGGGACCAGGTCGTCGCGGTACGCCACGAGCGACAGCGGGATCCCGCCGCCGATCGACTTCGCGATGCAGAGGATGTCCGGGGTCACGCCGGCATGCTCGACCGCCCACATGCGCCCGGTCCGGCCGAGTCCGGTCTGGACCTCGTCCGCGATCAGCAGGATGTCGTGCCGGTCGCAGAACTCGCGCAGTGAGGGGAGGAAGTCGTCGGGGGGGAGGACGTAGCCCCCCTCGCCGAGGATCGGCTCGACGAGCACGGAGGAGATCGCATCGACGCCCGAGTGGGGATCGTTCACCAGATGCTCGAGGTAGGCGATCGTCCCCGCGGCTCCCTCGTCGGCCCCGAGGACGGGGCGGTACGGGTCCGGGTACGGGACGCGCACGACGGTCTCGCCCCCGAACGAGCTCGTCGCGTGGTACCGCCGGCCGCTCGTGAGCCCGACGGCGCCGCCGTGGACGCCGTGGTAGGCGCCCGAGAACGCGACCGTGCCGCGCTTCTTCTGCGCGAAGTCCGCGAGGTTGACCGCGGTCTCGATGGCGTCCCCGCCGGTCACGGTGAACAGGACCCGGGAATGGTGGCGCAGCGTCCCGGGCAGGACGCCGGCGAGCTCCTCCAGGAACCGGATCCGCGCCTCCGTCGGGAGCTCGAGCGCGTGCCAGATCGCCTGCGACTGGGCCTCGAGCGCCGCGACCAGGCGCGGGTGGCGATGACCGAGGTTGAGGACCGAGATCCCCGCGACCCAGTCGATGTAGCGGTTCCCGTCGACGTCCTCGATCGTCGATCCCCGCGCCACGCGCGGGGCCATCGGAAAGTAGTGCGGGTAGCCGATCGCGTCGGTCTCGAGGCGCCCCTGCTGCGCCAGCAGCTCGCGGGACCTGGGCCCCGGTGGCGGGGTCACGATGCGGGGCGCGTCCGGAAAGCTGAGCCACTCCGACGCGGCGGTCATGGACCCCACCGGTTCACCCGGCCGGGCCAGAAAAACCCTTGGGGCGCGGCCGACGCGCCGTGTTTTCTGCCGGGCCCCCGTACGGGAGGCGATGCCGCTCCCGGAGACGGTGCCGATGCGGGGCGGAGGTTCGGTCACGATCCGTCGGTCGCGTCCGGAGGACGCCGAGGCCCACATCGCGAACTGGAGCGCGATCGGCGCGGAGCGCGTCTTCGTCATGACCGAGCAGTTCAGCCGGACCGTCGACGAGGTCCGCGCCCAGTTCCGGGACGCCGACCCGGCGCGGGCGCTCTGGCTGGCGGCCGAGGTCGACGGTCGGGTCGTGGGCGGGGCGAACGTGGCCCGCGGACGCTTCGCGAAGAACGCGCACACCGCCGACTTCGGGATCGCGATCCTCGCCGCCTACCGGGGCCGCGGGATCGGCGAGGCGCTGCTGCGGTCGGCCCTCGAGTGGGCGCGGGCGGTCGGGATCCGCAAGATGACGCTCGGCGTGTTCGCGACGAACGAACGGGCGATCCGGCTCTACCGGAAGTTCGGGTTCGAGGAGGAGGCCCGCCTCCGCGGGCAGGTCGTGCTCGACGGCCAGCCGGTCGACGAGGTCCTGATGGCGCTCTGGCTCGCGCCGGCGTCGTCGGCGGATCCGCCGGCGTGAGCCTTTTCCATCGTCCGCGCTCCGGGGTCCGACCGTTCGGGAAGGTCCTGAGATGGGAAGGGTCGACACCCACCTGCACCTGAGCCGATGGTGGCCCGACCTGCCGCACACCGGATACCGGGCCGACCTCGACTACACCGTGGGCGGCCTCCTCGCGGAGATGGACGCGGCCGGCATCGACTGGGGCCTCGCCATCCCGGTCTACGAGGCGCCGAGCCCCGACGAGGCGATCGCCGAGAGCCGGGCCCAGTTCGCGGCGAGTGGCGGCCGGCTCCGCACGATCGTGAGCGTCGACCCGACCCGGGGCGCCGGGGCGATCGAGGCCGCGCTCCGGCTCTGGGCGGACGAGCCCGAGCTCGCCGGGATCAAGCTGTTTCCCGGTTACCAGGCGTTCTACCCGCACGATCCGGCGCTGGGGCCGCTCTACGAGTTCGCGCACCGACGAGGGCTGCCGGTGCTGATCCACCAGGGCGACACGCTCGACCGCAACGGCCGGATCAAGTTCGCGCGGCCGATCGAGGTCGACGAGGTCGCGGTGCGGTACCGCGACGTCCGGTTCGTCCTCTGCCACTTCGGGAACCCGTGGATGGACGAGGCGGCCGAGGTCGTGTACAAGAACGAGAACGTCTACGCCGACACCTCGGGGCTGCTCCCGCATCCCTCGGCGCCGCTGTTCCCGCGGATGATCGATCAGGCGCGCGACCGGCTCGAGCAGGCGATCCTCGCGCTCGGGAGCGTCGACCGGGTGCTCTACGGCTCGGACTGGCCGCTCGAGGAGCTCCGCGTCGCCGTCGCGCTCGTCGATCGGCTCGACCTTCCGCCCGAGGACCGCGCGAAGATCCTCGGCGAGAACGCCCGTCGGCTCTTCCGCGTCCCGGCCGCGCCCGCGTGAGCGGCGCACCGGCTCCGGAGACTACGGCATCTTCGAATGGCCGTCTGATTAGGACACCGCGGCCTCGCCCTCCCCGGGACCTCGCGTGCCGTCGGGCGACCGGAACGGGAGCCTCGCTGCGGAGGAGGGCGGGGTCTCGCTGCTGCGGACGGACGCGGGCGCCGCGGTGCTCCGGCGGCGGATCGAGCGCCCCGCGCGCATCGGGCTCCTCGTCCTCGGGACGCTCGGGGCCGTGACCACGGCCGCCGGGCTCGCGCTGTGGATCACCGCGCACTCGCTGCTGGGTCTGGCCTTCGCGGCCTTCGGCCTCGTCCTGGTCGCGCTCGGCGGCCTCCAGCTCCTGTTCCTGCGGCGGGACCGGGAGCACTGGCCGGACCAGGTCCTCCTCTGGGACGGAGGGGTCGAGCTCGTGCTCCACAACGGGGAGGTGCGGGGGGTCTCGTGGAACGATCCCGACCTCGCCCTGAACCTGGTGTCCCGGCGCGCCCCCGCGCCGGCCGAGCGGGAGTACCTGCTCGTCTGGATGTCCGAGGGCAAGATCCCGTCCGCCGAGCTGTCGCCCGAGGGCTTCCTCGCGCTCCGGCGGGCCGCGGAGGGCCAGCTGCTGCAGGTCACCGAGCCGCGCCCCTCCCGCCGGCCGGACGGGCTCCAGTGGGTGGAGATCCGGGCGAGCCCGTCGGGCCGACCGGCCGCCCCGGCGACCGGAGCCGGCGAGCCCGTCGCGCCCTGAGCGGACCGCCACGTTAAGGCGGAGGCCCGACTGGCCGCGCCGTCGCGGGGCGGGCGATGGACGGCGAGGAGATCCAGCGGATCGTCCGCGAGACCAACTACGTGACCTGGCGTCGCCAGGGTGGGTGGAACCCGCTCGTGGTGACGCGCGCCGAGGGCTCCAAGTTCTGGGACGCGGCGGGCCGGGAGTACCTCGACTTCTCCTCGCAGCTCATCGCCACCAACCTCGGCCACCAGAACCCCGCGGTCGTCGAGGCGATCGCGGCCCAGGCGCGCGTGCTGAGCTACGCGGTCCCCGGGTTCGCGACCGAGCCCCGGGCGCGCCTCAGCGCGGCGCTGCTCGAGGTCCTGCCGAAGGGGCTCGAGCGGTTCTTCTTCAGCACCTCGGGGACCGAGGCGAACGAAGCGGCCCTCAAGATCGCCCGCGTGGCGACCGGACGGACCAAGGTGGTCGCGCGCTACCGGTCCTACCACGGCGCGACCGCGGCCTCGATCTCCGTGACCGGCGAGGTCCGGCGCCGCCCGATCGAGCGGGTCCAGCGCGTGCCGGGCACCGTGTTCGCTCCGGACTGCTACTGCTACCGCTGTCCGCTCGGCCTCACCTATCCGGACTGCGGCGTCGCGTGCGCGGAGTACGTGGACTACCAGCTGGAACGCGAAGGCGACGTCGCCGCGATGATCGTCGAGCCCGTGGTCGGCACGAACGGGGTGATCGTGCCGGTCCCGGAGTACCTGCCCCGGATCCGGGAGATCACCCGGGCGCACGACGTCCTCCTGATCGCAGACGAGGTGATGAGCGCCTGGGGCCGGGTCGGGGAGTGGTTCGCGGTCGACCACTGGGGGGTGCGTCCGGACATCCTGACCACGGCGAAGGGGATCACCGGCGCCCACATCCCGCTCGGGCTCACCGCGACGACCACGGCGCTCCACGACACCTTCCGCGACGCGTACTTCCCGCACGGCCACACGTATGAGGCGCATCCGCTGACGCTCGCGCCGGCCGTGGCGGCGATCGGGGAGTACCGGCGGCTCGACCTGATCGCGAAGTCGGCCCGCGACGGCGAGTACCTGCTCGGGCGCCTCCGCGAGATCGCGGCCCGGCACCGCGCGGTCGGGGAGGTGCGCGGCCTCGGCCTGTTCGCCGCCGTCGAGCTCGTCAAGAACCGGGCCACGAAGGAGCCGTTCAACACCGAGGCCGACAAGCTGGCCGGGCGCCCGCTCGTCGCGGAGGCCGTCACGGCGGCGATGATGCAGCAGGGCGTCTACTGCGTCGCCTGGATCTCGCACCTGGTGATCGCCCCGCCGCTCATCGTGACCCGCGAGGAGCTCGACCACGGGCTCGACGTCCTGGACGCGGCGCTGGCCGTGGCCGACGCGAAGGCGGATCCCGGGCCCGAGACCTAGGCGCGGCTCAGAACCAGCGCGTCGTGACGACCTTCTTGCGCGTGTAGAACTCGATCGCGTCCCGGCCGGTGGCGTGCAGGTCCCCGTAGAACGACCCCTTCCACCCGACGAACGGGAAGTAGGCCGCCGGCGCGGGGACGCCGATGTTCACCCCGAGCATGCCGGCCTCGATGCGGTGGGCGAACTCGCGCGCGGCCTTGCCGTCGCGGGTGAAGATCGCCGCCGCGTTGCCGAACCGGGCGCGGTTGGCGACCCGGATCGCCTCGTCGAGCGACGGGACCCGGATCACCGAGAGGACGGGTCCGAAGATCTCCTCCTGCGCGATCGCCATGTCGGGCCGGACCCGATCGAACAGGACGGGCGGCACGTAGAAGCCGGCCGATCCCTCGGGCACGGTCCCGCGCGCCGCGACCGTGGCCCCGTCGGCGATCCCGGACTCGATCCACTGGAGGATGCGCGCGCGGTGGTCCGCGCGGATCACCGGCCCCACGTCCGTCGCGGCCGCGTCGGCCGGTCCCATCGCGAGGTGGCGCACCGACTCCGCGAGGCGCTCCACCAGCGGATCGCCGACCGGCTCGACCGCCACCACGACGCTGCCGGCCAGGCAGCGCTCGCCGGACTGCCCGAAGGCGCTCGCGACGATCGCGGGGACCGAGCGATCGAGATCGGCGTCGGGCATCACGATCAGATGGTTCTTCGCGCCCGCGAGCGCCTGGACCCGCTTGCCGCGGGCGGCGGCGGTCGTGTAGACATGCCGCGCGGTCGGGGCGCTGCCCACGAACGACACCGCGTCGATGCCGGGGTGCTCGAGGATCGCGTTGACCGCCGCGGCGTCGCCGTGCACGAGGTTGAACGTCCCCGCCGGGAACCCCGCCTCCCCGAAGAGGCGCGCGAGGATCGCCGCGGAGAGCGGGACCCGCTCCGACGGCTTCAGCACGAACGTGTTCCCGCAGACGAGCGCCAAGGGCGCCATCCAGAGCGGGATCATGACCGGGAAGTTGAACGGGGTGATCCCGGCCACGACGCCGACCGGCTGACGGAGCAGGGTCGTGTCGACGCCGGGCGTCACGTCCTCGAGGAAGGCCCCCTGGAGGGTGGTCGGGGCCGAGGCCGCGAACTCGACGGCCTCGATGCCCCGCCGGACGGACCCGCGCGCCTCGCCGATCGTCTTGCCGTTCTCGCGGACGACGCTGCAGGCGAGCTCCTCGGCCGCGGACTCGAGCAGGTGCCGGAGCGTGAGGATCCGGCGCGCGCGCTCGGCGACCGGTACGTCCCGCCAGGCCGGGAACGCCCGCCGGGCCGCCGCCACGGCCGAGTCGACGTCGGTCGCCCGCGAGCGAGGCACGCGCGCGAGGAGCGCCCCGGTCGACGGGTCCGGCACGTCCAGGAGGTCGGCGCCGCCGACCGGGGTCCAGGCCCCGTCGACGTAGTTCTCGAGGACCGGCGCGTCCGCCATCGTCCCGGGGCGGAGACGTACCGGCTCTTGACGCTCGCGGCACAGGGGACCCGCGGGGGTCCGCGGCTCACGCGCGCCGGGCGGTGTAGACGGTCGTGGTCATCCGGAACGGCACCCGGGCCCCGAACTCCTCGCGGGCGATGCGTTCGACCCCGTCGAGGAGCCGGCGCCTCCTCGCGGCGGACATCTTCCAGACGTTCCCGAACGTTCCCCACAGTCCGCGGATCTCCGGGGGCGTGAGGGTGGCGTTCCACCGCAGGAGCTCGAACGAGATCCGATCGAAACTGCCGGTCCGGGCGAGGCGGGCCAGCCGCCGCGCGACCTCCTGGCGCGAGTCGCGACGCTCCTCCTGCACGACGCTCTCCCACGAGCGTCGGGTCGAGGACCGCAGCCGCATCACGGCCCGATGGAACTCGCTCGGATCCTCCGGGTCCATGTGCCGGTTCCACCACATCGCCCACCAGCCGCCCGGCCGGAGCAGCCGCGCGACGTGCGGGATCCCGTGGTGGGCGTGGACCCAGTGGAACGAGGTCGCGGCGACGCCGAGATCGAACGAGCCCTCGGGCAGATCCGCGCGTTCGAAGGTGGACGGGACGATCCGGAGACGACGACCGGCGTGCAGCGTGGACGCCAGGTACCGCCGGAAGCGCGGGTCGGGCTCGACCACGTAGAGCGGGTCCGCGCCGGCCCGCAGCAGCTCCCGGCTCGCGAGCCCCGGGCCCGGACCGATCTCGAAGACGGTCGCCCCGCGGTGGAGGCCGCACTGGGTCCGCAGGATCTCGAAGACGCGGGGCGGGTACGGCAGGCGGTAGCGCAGGTACCCCGACGGATCGGCGCCGAAGGCACGGCGACCTTCGCGGCGTAGGAGCGAGGGAGCCATCGCGCCTCCCGCGGGCGGCCGGCGAAGATGAGGTTGCCGCCGGGGGCCGACCCGCGGCCGGGAGGGCTTTTGTAAGCGGAGCCGCTCGCCGGCCGAGCGGACCCGCCCCGCGCGCGGCCCGCCGAGGGAGATGGGAGTCTGGATCCCCGCTTTGCGGCCGTCTTTGCGGAATACGAGCGGAGGACCCCCCGCTCGCGCGAACTGAGCACCCGGGGCCGGGCCTGGAGCCCGCTCGGCGTCCACTCGAACTACCGCTTCCTCGATCCGTACCCGTTCTACG
>JASHWL010000098.1 GCA_030044105.1 Thermoplasmata archaeon | reverse complement strand
AGGACGGCGCGCCGCGGCCGGCTACGACCGCCCCGCGACGTCCGCGAGGATCCGTCGAACGAAGGGGCGGATCGCCGCGGGCGGGGCGTGGGGCTCGACCCAGGCCGAGTCGATCGCCTCGGGCGTGACCTCGACCGGCGCGGGAACGACCGGCCGGGCAAGGAACGCCACGATCACCACGTGCCGATCCGGTCCGGGCGGCGCCGGGACGAACTCCTCGTAGACCCCGATCAGCGACTCGATCTCCACGTCGAGTCCCACTTCCTCGCGGGCCTCTCGGACCGCGGCCTGGGCGAGCCGTTCGCCCGGGCGGGGGTATCCCTGGGGTACCACCCAGCTCTTCGCGAACGGCTCGTCCTCCTCCCGGATCAGGAGGACCCGACCCCTCGACTCGATCACCGCGGCTGCGAGGACATGGAGCTCCCGGTCCCGCACCTCGGGACCGGCCTTCCGGGAGCGGATCCGGATCTCCCCGCCCGCTCCGTCCGCCCGATCCGCATGGGAAGCCCGGTCGTCCGGCCCGGCCGGACCGCCAACCCGGCCGCTCACGGGGCTCCTCCGGCGTCGGCGACGCCCGTCGATCCGGCAGCGGGATCTCCGGAGAGCGGGGCCTCGAAGACCCGGCGGAACACGTCCGCCCCGAAGCTCGTCGGCAGGGTGGCTCCGACGAGGACGCGATAGGTCCGTCTCCCGTCGTCCGCCCGCTCGGCCCGCAGGAACAGCCGATCCGATGCGTCGTCCTCGTGCAGCGCCCGCGCGAGCTCGAACAGGTGCGTGACCGCGACGACGCGAACGCCCGAGTCGAGGCACGCGCGGAACACGTCCGCGCCGATCGCGGACCCTTCGCGCTCGTTGGTCGAGGAGAACGATTCGTTCGACAGCAGCAGGCTCCCGCGCCGGAGGTGACCGACCGTCTCCTCCATGCGCCGTAGCTCGTCGTCGAGCCGGCCCCGCTGCATCGTCGCGTCCTCCTCGCGGGGAAAGTGGCTGGTGATCCCGGGGGCGACGCTCGAGCGGAAGCGCCGGGCGGGCACGAACAGACCGGCCTGCAGGAGGAGCTGGGCGAGCCCGATCGCGCGCAGGAACGTGGACTTTCCGCCCTGGTTCGCCCCGGTGATCACCACGAGCGGCCGGCCGTCGGCCGCGAGGTCGTTCGGCACCAGGGGACCCGGGGCTCGCAGCGCGAGGCCGGGATCGTAGAGGGCCTCGGCCTCCCAGACCAGCGGGTCCGGCGCGGCCGGCTCCGGCCGGGCGACGGAGAAGCCCCGGCCCACCAGCGCGGACTCGAGCCGGATCCCGGCCAGGTAGAACGCGAGCTCGGCCCGGAGCGTCTCGAAGAACCCGTGGAGGTGCTCGTTCGACCGCGCGACGGCCCGGGCCACCGAGGCGATCCCTTTCTCCCGCTGCCGGGCGAGGGCCTGCCCGCCGGACTCGTCCTGCTCGGCGATCTCGAAGTCCAGCGCGGAGCTGCGGGGGCCGGCGAGCCGCCGCCACCAGGACCGGCGCTCCTCGAGGGGGCGGCGCAGCACGTGGCCCGCGGGGCGGTCCTCGGACCCGAGACCGAGCGAGATCCACGTGCCGTCCCGCAGCTCGAGCCGGTCGAGATGTGCCCGCACCTCCGCGAGGTACGCATCGTCCAGCTCGGAGCGCAGGCTCGCGAAGAACCGGGAGAACGCCTCCGAGCGGAACTGGTTCCCGGCCCGGTCGGCGACGAGCCGCAGGCGCTCGAGGCACGCGGCGTATCCTTCGAGGGCGCGCACCCCGCGGAACAGCAGCGAGTCGGGGTAGTTGCCGATCCCCCAGAACTCCCGTTCCCGCGAGAGCGCCGACTCCGCGATCGCCTGGAGCTCGTGGATCGCCTCGGGATGCGCGCGGCAGTCCTCGAACGCGTCCAGCCGCCGGCGGATCGGGGCCGCCTCCGGGAGCGGGTCCAGCAGCACCTGGCGCGCGACGCCACGGGCGAACGCGTCCCCTCCGCTCATCGCGTCCAGGAGCGCGTCGAGCCCGAGGTCGCGCTCGAGCGCGTCCGCGCCGGGCGGGAGCGGGCGGTCCGCCTGATACGAGCGGTCGGGATACAGCAGGAGCGCTCTCATGGGGACATCTTCCGCCGCAGGGTCGCGTACGCGAGCCCGTGACGCTCCGCGAGGGCCCGGGCGTACGCCTGCCCGTCCGCCGGCCGCCGGGCGAGGTGGAACGTTCGGATGTTCGGGTCCTGCGGGGAGACCTCCGCCACGAGGCTCACCGTCCCCGGCCCGAGGCGGGAGAGCTCGTCGAGGAACGTGACGCAGACGCCGATCACGCCGCGGGCCAGGAATCGGCGGAGGATCTCCGTGCCGAGCGCCAGAGCGTCCTGGACCGTGGCGCCGGAGAAGCTCTCGTTCAGGATCACGACGCTCGACGGGGTCGATGCCTCCAGGATCTCCTTGAGCCGCCGAAGATCGTCCTCGAGCCGGCCCCGGACCTGGTCCAGTCGCTCCTCGCCCCCGAACTGCGTGAGGATGCGATCGGGGAGACGGACCCGGGCGGCGGCGGCCGGCACGGCCAGCCCGAGTCCCGCGAGGTGGTGGAGCTGCCCGAAGGCCCGCGCGAACGTGGTCTTGCCTCCCTGGTTCGGACCGGTGACCACCAGCATCTGTTCCGGGGGCGCGAGCGCGTACTCGTTCGGAACGATCGGCAGGGCTCCCCGGTCCTCGCGGGTCGCGAGCGCCAGATCGAAGAGGCCCTCGACCTTCTCGCCCTCCCCGGCGAGGGCGATCTCGGGATAGACGAACGAACGCCCGCGGATGCGGAGCGGCTCGGTGAGCTCCTGGTACGCGAGGAAGAACTGGATCTCCCGGTCCACGCGGGCGACCGTGGGGTCGAGGCAGTGGCTCGCCGGGCCGTCCAGCGCCGCGAGACGGCCGAACGCCTCGGGAAACAGGGTCGCGACCCGCTCCACGATCTCGGTCTCGACCGGGTCGAGGTCGGGCGACTCGGGCCATCGAAACCGGTACTCCTTCTCGGCCGTGCGCTCGAAGCGCTCGAACGTGCGCTCGACCTCGAGACCGTAGTCCGGCTCGCCGCGGTAGGGACGGACCTCCCCGCGGCGCCCTTTGAGGTGGACCACGACCCGGATCTCGGCCAGCAGTGCCTCCACGGCGTCCGCTTCGGACCGGAGGGTGCGGAACGGGCCGGACGCGACGTAGGCCCGCAGGAAGTCGCGGAACCCTTCCCAGCCCGAGGCGCGGACCGGCATCTCGTCGAGCGCCCCGGCGAACCCGGCGACGTGCCGGACGTATGCGCGCGCGGCCTCCAGGCGCACGCGCGCCCGCTGGAGCGGGTGGTACCGTCGCTCGGCCGTGGCGAGCGCCGCCCGGACCTCGCGCATCCCCTGCGTGAACGCGAGCGCGGCGGCCCGTAGGTCGGGGCGCTCCAGCTCCCGCGCGACGTCCTGCCGATACGTCACGACGTCCGGGGAGCTTGCGGGCGACTCGTAGAGCGGACCCAGGTCGTACGCCTCCCGGGTCCGCTGGAGGGCGGCCACGATCTGGTCGAGGTTGAGGTCGCGGAGCACGGACGGGGAGGTGCGACCCGCTCCCGGAGCGTCCGAACGGCCCGCGGGGTCGAGCAGTCCGGGGAACGGGGCGGGCCCGGTCCGCAGTGCGGGAGACGGCGGCCCGGCGGCCCCTCGCCCGAGCGCCGGGTCCGGAGGCGCGAGCGAATCAAGCGCGGGCACGTCCCTCGCCTCCCTCGGGCACCGGCGCGCGCACGCCCGAGCGCCCCTGCGCCTCCTCGAGCAGAGCCCGGAGCTCGGTCCGCCACGCCTCCACACGGTGCACCCACTCCTCGCGCCCGTCGGCGTCCGACCGGTCGCGGTCCCAGCCCGTCCGGACCGCGGCCTCGATCGAGGCGATGGTGCGTTCGACCTCCCCGAACGTCTCCCGGCCGAACTCCTCGATCGCGCGGCGGCCCCGCTCGACCAGGTCCGCGCGGATGCGGCCGGCCTGGGCGTCCAGCTCCTCGGCCACGAGCCGGGGGAGGCGGCCCCGGAGCCGGCCCCGGACCACGGCCGCCGGGAGGATCAGGACGGTCTGGCCGGCGAAGGTACCCTCGAGGAGGCCGGGGACGTTCGCGCGGTAGCCCGGAAGGCTCGGCAGCTCCCCCTCGCTCTCGACCGGGGCCAGGCGCACATCGAACGACTCTCCGGCGGCGGATTCGACCTGCCGCGCCAGCGAGTGCATGCGGCGGGCGTAGCGAGCGAAGCCCGCGCGGAGCGCGGTCGAGAACTCCTGCTCCCGCGACGCGCGCGCCTCGGCGACCCGGGGCACCACGAGCTCCCGGAAGCGCGCGTCGAATTCGCGCACGAAGCGCCCGGATCCGATCGTCGCCGAGGCACGGAGGAACGACTCCAATCCCTCGAGGATCGGGGCCCTCTGGGTCTCCTGGAAGCGCGCGAGCTGCGCCGTCGCGGCCTGGAGGGCGGCGTCCAGGTCCTGCTCGAGCAGCGCGTCCGCCGCACGCCGTTCCGTCCGGAGCTCGTCGATCGCCCGGTCGAGCGCCGTGAGGGCGGATTCCCAGCGCTGCCGCGAAGCCCACGAGGCGCGCAGCGAGAGGTCCGCGACCGTGGCGAGGCGTCGGGCGTACTGGGCGACCCGCCGATCGCCCACCGCGGTCGCGGCGGCGGCGCGCTCCTCGCCGAGATAGCGGCCCAGGTCCTCCGCGAGCGCGTCCACGCCGGTGCCCGCCCGCTCCGCCGGCGAGGCCGTGGAGGCGAGCCGGGAGGCGGCCCGCGCCGAGAGCAGGTAGAGACGGGGTCGCTCCACGCCCGCCCGCTCCGCGAGGGTGCGCTCGGTGTAGCGCAGGAGCGTGTCCAGGTCCTCGGGCGCCACCAGGTCGATCTTGTTCATCACGAAGAAGAACCGGGTCGCGTACTCCCGAGCGCGGCGGAGGAACTCGAGCTCGGCCTCCGAGATCGCGGGGTCCGGCGAGAGCACGAACACCGCGGCTTCCACGCCTTCGAGCAGGCCGTACGCCGCGCGCGTGGTCGCGTCGTGCACCGAGCCGACGCCGGGCGTGTCGACGAAGATCACGTCCCGCGCCCAGCCGGGGAGCGGGATGCGCACCTCGACCCGCTCGATCCCCCGGCGATTCTCGGGGTTGGCCGCCTCGGAGACGAACTCCGAGAGGCGGTCCAGCGGCTCGCGGTGGACCGCGCCCCCGACCCCCTGCACGACCAGCTCCCCCGGTCCCTCCCGGATCTCCGTCGCGACGGTCGTGAGCGGCAGGATCCCGGTGGGGAGGACGCTCCGGCCGACCAGCGCGTTCAGCAGCGACGACTTCCCCCGCTTGAACTGCCCGAGGACCGCGACCTTGAGGAGCCCGTGCTCGAGGGTGGCGAGCGTCGCGTCGATCGCCCGGCGGCAATCCGCCTGGGCGAGCCCGTCGGCGATCTCACCGAGGCGGTGGAGCGCCGCGAGCGGCGGCTCGGGCGACGGATGCGGAGATCGATTCATCATCGAACACTGCCGTAGGAGCCATCATCCGCGGAGCGGCGTTGGCTAGGCGGGCTCCATCGCCGCCAGCGAATGGGGGCGCCGGCTACTTACCCTTATCCGGCTCAGACCCCGCGCGGTGCGCCGCGGTCCCGATCGCGAAGGGTCGGGCCGCGGCCCGCGGAGGATCCGCATGGACGGCGTGGAGGCGACTCCCGTGCCCGATGGCCCCCCCACCCCCGGACGGACGCGCCGACGGATCGCCCCGGACGTCTGGGCGGTGTCGCTCACGAGCCTCTTCTCCGACTGGTCGTACGAGATGGTGCTCCCGATCGTCCCGTTCTTCCTGGCCTTCGTCCTGCTCGCCTCGCCCTTCGTCGTCGGCCTGGTCGACGGCGCGGCCCAGTTCGCGCAGAGCGCGGTCCAGGTGGCGGCGGGGTCCCGCTGGGCGAGCGGTCGGGACCGCAAGGTGCGGGGGTCGTGGGGCTACCTCGCGACGACCGTGAGCCACGGGCTCCTCGCGCTCGCCCTCGTGTGGCCCGAGGTGCTCGCGCTCCGGGTCTCGGCGTGGATCGGACGCGGCTCGCGCCAGCCGATCAAGAAGGCCATCGTCGCGAACGCGACGTCGCACGAGCAGCAGGGCCTCGCGTTCGGGCTCGAGCAAGCGATGGACACCGCCGGCGCGATCCTCGGGACCGGCGTGGCGGTCGCGCTCGTGCTCTGGATGGGGACCGGGGCGTTCCGCACGATCTTCGCGATCTCCGTGATCCCGGGAGCGGTCGCCGTGGTCGTCTTCCTCACGCTCGTCCGCGACGCGTTCGCGCCCGGCCGGGCCGCGCCGGCCGACGGAGCCGCCCGGGGGTGGCGGGGGTTTTCCCCGACCGTGCGCTGGTTCCTCCTCGCGGAGGCGGTGTTCGGTCTCGGCTACTTCAGCATCCTGCTCGCGCTCCTTCGGGTCGGCGAGAACCTGGTCCCCTCGATGGGCGGCTCGATCGCGGGCGCGGTCGTCGCCTCCCTGCTCCTCTACCTCCTCTACAACCTGATCTTCGCCGGCCTTTCGGTGCCGGTCGGAGGCTGGGCGGACCGGGCGCCGGGCATCGGGCTCGTCGCGCTGTCCTTCGTGCTGTTCGTGGCCGTCGACGGGTTCCTCGCGGGCCCTCCGGACCTCCTGTTCGGGCTGCTGGCCTTCGTCGCGGCCGGCGCGCAGGTCGGCGTCCAGGGCGTGGCGGAGTCGGCGTGGCTGGCGCGCCACGTTCCGGCCGACCAGGTGGGCCCGGCGTTCGGCTGGCTGGGACTGGTGCAGGGGTTCAGCGTCCTGGCCGGGTCGTTGATGGCCGGGGCGATCTGGACGTACGTCTCCGCCCCCCTCGCGTTCGGAGTGTCCGCGATCTGCTGCGGGGCGGGCGCGCTCCTGCTGCTGCCGGTGTCGCGGGCTCGCCCGCGGGCGGCCCCGGCGTGAGGCGGGCGACGTCCGCGGGTCGGCCGGGGATGCGGCTCCTCGGTGCGAAGTCTTCTTAATGGGGGACCGGTAGGCCGCTCGCCATGCGGACGAAGCCGGTCGAGGGCGTTCTTCGCCTCGACGTGGTGGCCCTGGAGCCCCATCCGGCCATCTACCTCGCGTACGACGGCCTCGCGGGCTTGAGCCAGCGTCCCCTCCTCCGCGACCTCGTCGACGAGCTCGAGCGGAAGGGACCCGGCGAGTGGACGAAGTTCCTGGAGGCGCTGCGCGCGCGGCGGTCCGGCGCCATCCACGTCTACTTCTCCGACTACGTGAGTTACGGGATCGGCGGCGGCGACGCCGCGGCCGAGTTCTTCCTCGGGTCGTACCTGCTGCTCCACGAGCCGGCCCGACCGGCGGGGAAGGACCCGGGCGTGCCCGAGCACCTGGCGCTGGTCCGGCCGGGCGGGATCGAGCGCCTCGCGCTCGAGGGTCCCGCGAACTGACGGCGGCCCGCGACACCCTTTTCCCGCGGGGTCGCTCCGGAGCGACCGCGAGGATGGCGTGACGGACGAAGGCCCGCTGGAGCGCGAACGGCGGGGCAAGGTCGACCGCATCCGCGAGGAAGGGCGCGAGCCCTACCCCTGGACCTTCGAGGGGCGCGTCACGACCGACGAGGTCCGGGCCGCCGCCGCGTCGCTCGCTCCCGGGGCCGAGATCGGGGATCGTTCGTTCCGCGTCGCCGGACGCCTGCGGGCCGTCCGGGTGCACGGACGGACCGCCTTCGCGGACCTCGAGGACCGGGCCGGAGCCCTGCAGCTGCTCCTGAGCGAGGACGCGGTGGGCGAGGAGCGCTACCGGACCATCCTGCGCGACCTGGACCCCGGCGACGTCGTGGGGGCCGAGGGGACCGCGGCGCAATCGAAGCGCGGCGAGCCATCGCTGCGCGTGCGCGACGTGACGCTGCTCGCGAAGGCGATCGCGCCCCCGCCCGAGAAGTGGCATGGGCTCCAGGACGTCGAGGAGCGCCTGCGCCGCCGCTATCTGGACCTCCTGGCCTCGGCGGAGACCCGCGCGCTCTTCCGCGCCCGCTCCCAGCTCGTGCGGGAGATCCGGCGCTTTCTCGACGACGCCGGCTTCCTGGAGGTGGAGACCCCCATCCTCCTGCCCATCGCCGGCGGCGCGGCCGCCCAACCGTTCGTGACGCAGTCGAGCTATCTCGACGCGGAGGTCCAGCTCCGCATCTCCATCGAGCTGCCGCTGAAGCGCCTCCTGGTCGGCGGGCTCGAGCGCGTCTACGAGCTCGGGCGGGTGTTCCGCAACGAGGACCTCGACTCGATCCACTCCCCCGAGTTCACCGAGCTCGAGGCCTACTGGGCCTACGCCGACTACCACGACATGCGCCACCTGACCGAGCGCCTGTTCGAGCATCTCGCCGACCGGGTCCTGGAGCTCCTGCCCGACTCCGAGGGCGCGCGCCGGGGCGCGCACGATTTCCGCCCGCCGTTCGCGACCGTCGATTTCGTGGAGGAGCTCGAGCGGCAGAGCGGCATCGCGGGGATCGCGGCGAAGTCCCGGGACGAGCTCCGCACCCTGGCCCGCTCCGTGGGATCGACCGTCCCGGACGACTCCCCGACCGGTACCTTCCTCGAGAAGCTGTTCGAGCACTACGTCGAGCCGCATCTGAAGGCCGTGACGTTCGTGGTCGACCATCCGGCGGCGACGACCCCGCTCGCGAAGCGCCACCGCACGAAGCCCGACCGCGTCGAGCGGTTCGAGATCTTCTACCGGTCGGTGGAGCTCGGGAACGCCTACACGGAGCTCAACGACCCGGTCGAGCAGGAGCGCCGGTTCCGCGAGCAGCTCGCGGCGCGCGGGGTCGACGCCTACGCCTACGACGAGGACTTCGTGCGGGCCTTGCGGCATGGGCTGCCGCCGTCGACCGGGATCGGGTTCGGGGTCGACCGGCTCGTGATGGGCCTCACGGGGGCCGAGTCGATCAAGGAGATCCTCCTGTTCCCGCTGACCCGCACGCGCTAGCGCGGCGCGCGAAGGCGTTTAGGGCCGCCCCGCCGCTCCGGGGGCGTGGGCGACGACGGCGCCGGCGGACTCCCCCTCGTCATCGACGACTTGTCGGTGGTCTACGGGGAGCGGCGTGCGGTCGACCACCTCTCCCTGACCGTCCATCGGGGGGAGATCTACGGCCTCCTGGGCTCGAACGGGGCCGGGAAGTCGAGCACGATCAAGTCGATCGTGGGCCTGGTGCCCCCGTCGACCGGACGCATCCGCGTCTTCGGGCTCGACGTCGCGACCGACGCCCTCCGGGTGAAGCAACGCATCGGCTACGTCCCCGAGGCCTCGATGCTCTACGAGGCCCTGACGCCCCGGGAGTTCCTCGAATTCGTCGCGAGCGTCCGCGGGATCCCGCGTCTCGACGCGAGCGCGCGGACCAACGCCTTCGGGGCGGCGTTCCGGCTCGAGAGCGAGCTCGACGAGCCGATCGCGTCGCTCTCGATGGGGACCCGCCAGAAGGTGCTGATCCTCGGCGCGTTCCTGCACCAGCCGCCCCTCCTCGTCCTGGACGAGCCGCTGCACAGCCTCGACCCGCGCTCGGTCCGCATCATGAAGGACCTCCTGGCCCGGTACGTCACGGACGGGGACCGCGGCGTGCTGTTCTCCACCCACACGATGGAGATCGCGCAGCAGCTCTGCCACCGGGTCGGCATCCTCGACCACGGGGTGCTGCGGGCCGAGGGGTCGCTCTCCGATCTCCGGGAACGGGCCGCCCGGGGCGATGCCTCGCTCGAGGAGGTCTTCCTGAGCCTCACGCGGGAGGACGAGGGGCTCGATGCCGCGGTCCGGGCGCTCGAGGGTGCGTAGCATGAGCTGGCGCGAGGCGCGGCGGATCAGCGACGTCGCCTTCACCGAGGTCTGCCTGCAGGCGATCTACGCCTTCCGGCAGGGGGCCGCCCCGCTCGCGGGCGGCCTCGCCGGCGCGGCGCGCTCGGCGCGGCGGCGGGTCGTCCAGAGCAAGATCCTCATCGCGGTCGTGCTCGGCCTGGTCGCGGCGGGCGGCGCCGGGATCCTCGCCGACGCGCCGCACATCGCGCAGCGGGCGTTCTTCGGCGTCGTCGTCACCGTGCCCGTCCTGCAGGCCGGCGTCCTCACCGGCCTGCTGAGCCTCGACGTCGCCTTCCTGTGGTGGACGGGCCTCCAGGTCCTCCCGACCTTCCTCGCCTCGGGCGTCCTCGCCACGATCGAGCCGCTCCCGATCGACGACCGGACGCTGGGGCGGGTCGCGGGGCTCCTGTACCTGCGGCTGTTCGACCTGCCGGCGATCGTGGTCCTGGTGGCCACGCCGCTCTTCGTGGGGCTCGTGCTGGGGCCGACCGCCGGGATCGTGACGATCCCCGGGGTCGTCTGCGCGGTCGTCTTCGCGCTCGCGCTGGCGCTGGTCACGGGACGCGCGTTCGTCCGTCGGGTCCAGGGATCGCGCGGGGGCGGGGGCCGCACGGTCGTGCGGTGGACGTACCTCGTGCTGTGGGTCCTGCCCGCGTTCGCGATGTTCGGCTTCAGCGTGGCGGCCCCGGGCTTCCTCGCGCTCCTCGGCCGGACGCTGGCCGCGGGCCCCTCGGTCGGGCGCGACGTGCTGCTGGCGATGTACCCGTTCACGTTCGCCGCGCTGGCCCCGCTCTCGACGGGCGGGACCGCGAGCCTCACCCTCGACGCGAGCGGGGTCGCGATCCTCTTCGCGGCGGCGGCGGCCTACCTGCTGGTCGCGGAGTGGTCCGTCGGATGGCTCATGCGCTCCGTGCGACGGGTCGGCCTCGCCCCGCCGGTCGCCCCCCGGGAGATGGAGGTCTCCGTCCGGGACCTCGTCCCGCACGGACCGGCCCGCGCCGTCCTGACGAAGGACCTCCAGATCGCGAGCCGGACCCCGGGGTACGCCTTCCTCGTCCTGTTCCCCGTGCTGGATGCGCTCGCGATCGGGCTCTTCACCTTCGTCACCGGCCCGGGCTCGAACGGCGCCCTCGCGCTCGCGCTCGCCGCCGTCACGACGGCCGCGCTGCTCGCAACCTTCTTCGGTCCCGCCTTCTTCGCCATCGAGGTGAATGCCTACGCCTACGGGCGCACGCTGCCGCTCGCCGACCGCTCCCTCATCCTCGGGAAGGTCGCGCTCGTGGCCGCGGTCTACGGGGTCGCCGCGGGCCTGGTGCTCGGGATCACCGTCCTCCGGGTGTTCCAGCCGGCCGTGTTCCTGGCGTTCATCGCGGCCGAGTTCCCGGCCGTGGTCGCCGCGTCCCTGCTCGAGCTCGCGCTCCTCTTCCGCCGGGCCCGGAAGAAGGGCACGCCGCTGGTGAGCCTCTACGCGGGCGCGTGGTACGCGATCGCGGTCGCGATCCCCGGCCTGATCCTCGCCGGGATCCCGCTGATCGCCTTCCATCTCCTCGCAGCCGCGCCCGTCTTCTCCGCGCTGCTGATCATGGGGCTCGTCGCGCTCATCGAGCTTGCGCTCGCCGCGCCGCTCGCGCTCGGGCTCCCCGGGAGGCGACCGGCCTGACCGACGTAACCCTCGCGCCGCGCTTCGACCCGAAGGCGATCGAGGTCCGGTGGCAGGAGGCGTGGGCGCGTTCCGACGCGTTCCGGGCGCCGTCCCGCGCCCCGGGGGCCCGGTTCTCGATGGTGCTCCCGCCCCCGAACGTGACGGGGGTGCTCACGCTGGGCCACATCCTCGGCGGCTCGGTGATGGACGCGCTCGCCCGGTGGCACCGCATGCGCGGGGAGGCGACCCTCTGGGTGCCCGGCGTCGACCACGCCGGCCTCGCGACGTACGTGGAGGTGCGGCGCCGGCTCGCGAAGGAAGGGGTGCGGATCGAGGAGCTCACGCGGGAGGAAGCGATCGCGGCGGTGGACCGTTGGCGGCAGGACCACGAGCGGCGCATCGTCGAGCAGCTCCGGGCCGGCGGTTTCTCGCTGGACTGGTCCCGGTACCGTTACACGATGGACGCGGGAAGCGTCCGGGCGACACGCACGGCCTTCGTCGCACTCTACCACGACGGGCTCGTCTATCGCGGGGAGCGGATGGTGAACTGGGACCCGGTCCTCCGGACCGCGGTCTCGGACCTGGAGGTGCAGAACGTGGAGGAGGACGCGACGCTCGCGTTCGTGCGCTATCCCTGGGCGGACGGGACGCTCGGCGGGATGGAGGTCGCGACCGTCCGCCCCGAGACGATGTTCGGGGACGTCGCGATCGCCGTGCACCCGGACGACGCGCGGTACGCGGAGGCCCTCGGCCGGTTCGTGATCGTGCCGCTCGCGCATCGGCGGGTGCCGGTGATCGCCGACGCGGCGGTCGATCCGACCTTCGGCGCCGGCGCGCTGAAGATCACTCCGCGCCACGACCCGATCGACCGGGAGATCGCGCTCCGGCACCCGGATCTCGCGACGCCCGTCGAGATCTTCGACGAGTCGGCGCGGCTCACCGGGAGCGGCGTCCCGGCCGAGTTCCACGGACTGGACCGGTCCACCGCGCGCGCGCGCACCCTTGAGGCGCTCGAGCGCGAGGGATTCCTCGTGCGGACCGAGCGGTACCGGCACTCCGTGGGCCGATCCGAGCGATCGAACGCCGTGATCGAGCCGCGGTTGTCGATGCAGTGGTTCGTCCGGATGGCTCCGCTGGCGGCCCCGGCGATCGCGGGGGTCCGGTCCGGCGAGATCCGGCTGCATCCCGAACGCTGGACGCCGACGTTCTTCCGGTGGATGGAGGGGATCCAGGACTGGTGCATCTCGCGCCAGGTCCCATGGGGCCACCCGATCCCGGTGAGCCACTGCCGCGCCTGCGGGCAGGACACCGTGACGATCGATCCTCCGACGCAGTGCGCGCACTGCGGCTCGCGCGACCTCACGCCCGACCCGGACGTGCTCGACACGTGGATGACCTCGTGGATGTGGCCGTTCGCGTCGCTCGGCTGGCCCGAGAGGACCGAGGACCTCGCCGAGTACTATCCCACGAGCGCCCTCGTGACGGGACGCGACATCGTGTTCTTCTGGGTCGCCCGGATGATGATGGCGGGCTACCGCTTCACCGGACGCGCGCCGTTCTCCGACGTCTACTTCACGGGGATGCTCCAGGACGAGCAGGGGCACCGGATGTCGAAGCACCTCGGGAACTCGCCCGACCCCCTGGACCTGATCTCCGACCGGGGGGCCGACGCGCTGCGGTTCGCCATGCTCTTTCCCAATCCGGTCTCCGAGGACGGCCCGTTCGGCACGTCCACCCTGGACGGCGCGCGCAACTTCCTGACCAAGGTCTGGAACCTGGTACGGTTCACGCTGCCGCACGTGCCCCCGGGCGCTCCGCCTCCCGCGTCCCCCGAGCTCTCGAGCTCCTCCGCCCTCGAGAACCGGTGGATCCTCGCCCGCTACCGACGCGCGGCCGAGGAGTTCGACGCGGCGCTCGCGGGGTTCGAGCCGACGCGGGCCGCGACCGTGCTCCACGGGTTCGTCTGGCACGACCTCGCGGACCGATACGTCGAGGTCGCGAAGGAGGCGCTCGCCGGGCGCCGAGGCGACCCCCTCCTCCGCGAGACGCGGTCCACGCTGCTGTTCGTGGTGGAGCGCGCGCTCCGCCGGCTGCACCCGTTCGCGCCGCACGTCACCGAGGAGCTCTGGCACGCCCTGCCGCACGACGGGGACCTCCTGGCGACCTCGCGCTGGACCCCGGCCGACGAGGCCCCCGCGGACCCGGAGGCCGAGGTCGCGATGGAGGCGGTGCTGGAGACGATCCGGCTGCTCCGGAACCTCCGGGCCGAGGAGCAGGTACCCAGCGGCACGACCCCGCCGGCCTGGGTCCGCCCCGCCGGGCCGGAGATCGCCGACGTGCTCGCCCGGGAGCGGGCCACGGTCGCACGGCTGGCGCGCGTGGCTTCGCTGACGCTGCTAGCCGCGTCGGACCCCGCGCCGGCGGGCACCGCCGGTCGGGTCGCACCGCTGGGGGAGTGCTATCTCGAGCGCCCCGCGGACGCGCCGACCGCGTCGGAGGCGTTGCTCCGCGAGCGGGAGAAGCTCACCGGGCTCCTCGCGAAGGAGCGGGCGCGGCTCACGGATGCGGGCTTCCGGTCCCGCGCGCCCCCGTCGGTGGTCTCGGAGGTCGAGGAGAAGGCCCGCGACCTCGCGGAGCGGGTGCGGCGCATCGACGACCACTTGAAGGCGGCCGGCTCCCCCCCGGCCGGATGACCGCCCGGGCCCGCTCGCCACGGAAGTCCCGCGCCCGGCCGAGGTCCGACGAGCCCCCCGCTCCGGGCATCCCGTCCCTCCCGCTCGCGGGGAGCGCGCGCGGCCACCCCGCGGTCGGCGTCGGGTTGTGGAACCTGGGGCGCTGGACCGCCGAGGACGAGGCCCGGACGAAGGCCACGATCGGTCGCGCCTACGAGGCGGGGTTCCGCTGGTTCGACACCGCCGAGGTGTACGGGAACGGCCGGTCGGAGCGGTTGCTCGGGGAGGTCCTCCAGCGCGCCGCGGGCGGGGCGCCGGACGCGTTCGTCGTGACCAAGCTGTCGTGGGAGCACCTGCACGCGGCGCAGGTCCGCGCGAGCCTCGTCAACTCGCTCGAGCGGCTCGGCCGCCGGTCCGTCGATCTCTACCTCGTCCACGCGCCCGACCCGAAGGTCCCGCTCACCGAGACGATGCCGGCGCTGGAGGCGCTCTGGAGGGAGGGGAAGGTCGGCGCCATCGGGGTCTCGAACTTCTCGGAGGACGAGCTCCGCGCGGCGCAGGCGGCGCTGACGGAGGCGCGCGTGGTCGTGAACCAGGTCCGCTACAATCTCTTCGACCGGGACGAGGCCGCGCCGATCCTCGCGTACTGCCGCGCCCAGGGGATCGTCGTGGAAGCGTACTCCCCCCTCGCGCGCGGTCTCCTGCACGGACGCTACCTGACCGGGAAGCGGATCCCGCCCGAGGTGCGGCGCTACGCGCACCGGCTGTTCGAGCCCGACCGCCTCCCCGCGATCCTCGACCGGGCCCGCGCGCTCGCCGCGCTGGCCGAGGAGGCCGGCGTGCCGCTCGCCTCGATCGCGCTCCACTGGCTCGCCCGCCAGGGCGCGGCGCCCGTGATCGGGATGAGCCGCCCGGACCAGGTCGACTCGAACCTGGCCGCGTGGGCCGTCCGGCCTCCGGACCGCGTGCTCGACCGGGCGGACGCGATCGCGCGGGGCGACCGTGCTTAGGCTGGTCGCGCTCGACATGGACGGGACGCTGGTCGACGTCCCGAGCTCCTGGGGCATGGTCCACACCCACTTCGGGGCCGGGAACCCGGAGGGGCTCCGTCGCTTCATGGCCTACGAGATCGACGACCTCGAGTTCGTCCGCTCGGACGTGCGGATCTGGTGGACGCACCGCCCCGACCTCACGATCCAGGAGGTCGACGCGATCCTCGACGGGGCGCCGCTGATGCCGGGCGCCCGCGAGCTCATCGCGGGCCTCCGGGGCCGCGGGGTGCGCACGGCGATCATCAGCGGGGGGATCGACCTGCTCGCGGATCGCATCGCCCGCGACCTCGGGATCGACTACGTCCGGGCGAACGGCTTCGCGCTGCACCCGGACGGCCGGCTGACCGGCGAGGGGATCGTCCGGGTCCCGATCCACCGCAAGGAGGACGTGCTCGCCGACCTCCAGGCCGAGCTCGGGATCGACCCCGCCGAGACCGCCTCGGTCGGGAACTCCGAGATCGATGTCGGGCTGTTCCGGCGCAGCCGGGTCGGCATCGCGTTCCTGCCCGAGGACGACACCGTGCGCGACGGGGCGACCTACGTGGTCTCGCGGCCGGATCTTCGCGAGGTCCTCGAGATCCTGAAGGAGTTCCCCGCGGACCCGGCCCCTCCCACGGCGTAGCCCGACGCCAAGCGTTAAGCGGGCCCGCTCGCTCGTCACCTGTTCCAATGGAAAGCTACCAAGCCCTCCTCGAGCGCGCGCACGCGAAGCTGCCTCCGGTCCGCACGGGCGGAGAGCGGTTCCAGGTGCCGGAGCCGGACGTGATGTCCGACGGGAAGAACACGATGATCCGCAACTTCCAGGAGATCACGGGCACGCTCCGGCGCGAGCCGGACCACGTCATCCAGTACCTCGCGAAGGAGCTCGGCTGCGCCGGCGTCCTCGACCTCCCCCGCGGCGTGCTGAAGAGCCGCCTCACGAAGGACCAGATCGCGCAGCGGATCCGGGAGTACACCGCGAAGTACGTCATCTGCTCGGAGTGCAAGCGCCCCGACACGCACCTCCAGAAGGAGGGGCGGCTCACGCTGCTGGTCTGCGAGGCGTGCGGCGCACAGCGGCCGGTGACCGTGCGGCGCGTGATCGCGCCCGAGAAGCCGCGGACCCCGGTCGTGGTCGGCGAGGTCTACCGGCTCACCATCGAGGACGTGGGCCGTCGGGGCGACGGGGTCGCCAAGAAGGAAGGGTTCGTCATCTTCGTGACCGGCGCGGCGCAGCGCGGGATGACCGTGAACGCGAAGATCACGAAGGTCCTCGGCAACAACGCTTACGCCATCGTCCAGCCGTAGCGTCGCCCGATGCGGAGCGTCCGCTGGGTCGGTCTCCTCGCGCTCTACGTCGGGGCCCAGGTCGTGGCCCTCCTGCTCGCCGAGCCGTTCCGCTCCGCGGGCCTCACGTCGACCTCCAACCCCCAGAGCGTCGCGGCCCCGCTCGAGATCATCGTCATCATCGTGGTCGCGCCGCTCGCCATCCTCTACCTCGCCCGTCGGCAGGGCGGGGTCTCCGC
>JASHWL010000014.1 GCA_030044105.1 Thermoplasmata archaeon | reverse complement strand
GCTCGAGGACGCGCGCCAGACGTTGGCCCGGGTCGACGGCCGGCTGGACAACGCGCTCGGGCGCGTCGCCGACGCGGAGCGCGGCCGGGCCGAACGCGCCCGACGGGTCGCCGAGGCGGCCGGGCTCGACGCGAAGGCCGAGTGGCTCGCCGGCCCGTTCCGCCGGGCCGTGCTCGCGATGGAGCAACGACGGCTCGCGCACGCGCAGGCCCTGTTCGAGCGGAGCCTGACCCGGTTCTTCGCGGCCCTGGTCGACGACCCGTCGTTCGTCGCCCGGACGGACCTCGCGTTCACCCCGGCGGTCGCGATCGACGGCGAATGGACCCCGGCGGAAGCGCTGAGCGGCGGCGAGCGGACGAGCCTCGCGCTCGCGTTCCGGCTCGCGCTCGCGGAGGTCGTGCGCACCCTCGGCCACCTGCGCCTGAAGACGCTCCTGCTCGACGAGCCCACCGACGGATTCTCGCCGGAACAGGTCGTCCGCATGGGCGAGTTGCTCGACGCGCTGGCCCTGCCGCAGGTCGTGCTCGTCTCCCACGAAGAGGCCCTGGCCGGCATCGCCGACCGGGTCGTCCGGGTGGAGAAGGTCGGGGGCCGTTCGGTGGTGCGGACCGGCGTGCGGGCCGAGACCCCCTCCGACGACGCGCCGGGTGCCGCGCCCGCGTCCCGCGCCGCGCCCGAGTGATCCGCTCCCGCGCCCTACGCGAGCAGGTCGAGGAACCCCGCGGGGTCCCACGGAGGCAGCGCGGCGATCTCGAGGTTCTCCGCGAGGTGGTCCGGGCTCTTCTGCCCGATGAGGGGCGCGAGCGCGCCGGGCGCCGAGCGCGCGAACTGCAGCGCGGTCTGGGCCGCCGAGAGCCCGGGCCGCTTCGGCCCGGCGCGCGCGAGCTGTCCCTGGAACAGGGGCACGCTGGTGAAGCACGCGATCCCGAGGCGCGCGGCCGCCTCGAAGAGGGTCAACCGGTCGCCGCCGACGACCTGGTTGCGCACGAGGGCCGCCTCGGGCATCGCGAGGTTGAACGGGAACTGCACGAAGCGGAACCCGTGGCGGGGCCCTCCGGCCTTCTCGGCGAGCCGCACGCCGGTCTCGAGCGAGAAGTAGCCCGGGTCGACCCGGGACGCCCGCAGGCAGTCCCAGGTGGCGAGCCCGTAGGCGCCGAGGAGTCCCTTCGCGCGCAGCTCCTCGAAGCCGGCGAACGCCGCGGCGAGCCGACGATCGAACTCCTCGCGGCCGACCGCGGGAAGCTGCGTGTCCGGCCCGTTGTGCAGGTAGAACAGGTCGATCTCGCCGAGGCCGAGGTTCCGGCGGCTCCGCTCGAACTGGTCGGCCAGATACCTCGGCGTCATGGCGTGGCAGTCGTCGACGACGTCCGCGGGGCGGAGCACCTTCCGGTCGTAGAGCTCCCGACGGACCCACTCCTCCGGCGGGATCCGGGCCTCCGCATCGGGGGCGAGGTAGCCGCCCTTCGTCGCGACGAACACCTCGCTCCGGTCGATCTCGCCGCGCTCGAAGAGCCGCGCGAGCGCGCGACCGATCGACCGCTCGGCGCGCTGGTGCCGGTAGTTGATCGCGGTGTCGAGCACGTTGATCCGGCCCGACGTCAGCGAGATCGTCACGGCCTGCTCGACCGCGAGGTCGGTCGGCCCGTCCGGCGGCCCGATGTACGTGCCGAGCCCGAGGGAGGTGAGCGTGAGGTCGCCCGGCGCCCGCCGGAAGTGGCCGTCGGGCAGGCCCCGCCCGTTCAGCCCTCGAGCCCGGAAGCCCGCGGTCCCGCCGGCGGTCGCGCGCCCCCCCGCGAGCGCCACGACGCCTCCGGGGCGAAGGCGCTCAAAAGGTCGTGCCCGCGCTCCCCGGGGCCCGCCACCATGAAAAAGGCCACCGCGTTGCGGGGCGGACCCGGTCGATGCCGCGCCGCAAGTACGGACGGATGCAGAAGCCGATCCCGCCCGTGGCGCCCGAGAAGTGCCGGCTCTGCCGCCTGCCCAAACCGTGCCCGATCCACGCGCGCTCCGGTCGGGCCCGGGCCGACGCGCCGCCCGGTTAGGCCGCCGGCCCCCGCTTCCCCGTGAGCAGCGGCGTCGCGACCTTCTCGTGGAACCGGTCGGCGACGTGCCCGATCCGCTCGACGACGCGCGGGGAGATCCGGGCGCGGGCCTTGCCGAGCGCCGCCTCGAGCCCGAACCGCGCCTGCTCCCATCGGTACAGGACCTCGGGGTACGCGGCCTCGTAGAGCAGGCTTCGGCCCCCGTTGCGCCGTGGCCGGCGGGACCGCCCGGTGAGACGGTCCTTCACGCTCGCATAGAATCGGGTCCCCGGCACCGGGACGGCGATCGAGACGGAGTACTCCTCCGGGCTAAACCGGCGGAACAGCCGGAGGGTCGCCTCGATGTCCTCGAGCGTCTCACCGGGGTAGCCGAGCATCAGGAACCAGAACTGCCGCACCCCTTCCCGTCGCAACGCGTCCGCCGTCCGCTCGACCTGGGCGAGCCGGGTGCCGCGGTTCATCAGGTCGAGCATCTTCTGGCTACCGGACTCGACCCCGACGTACACCCGCTCGAGTCCGGCGGCCCGCATGCGCTTCAGAAGATCCGGTTTCAGCAGGTCGACGCGCGCGAGGCACTCCCACTTGAGTTGGAGACCCTC
>JASHWL010000097.1 GCA_030044105.1 Thermoplasmata archaeon | reverse complement strand
TGACGGGGCGGCGCGATGGGGATCCTCCGCCCGGCCCGGATGACCAAGGTCGGCCTGATCGGACTGCGGGACGACGAGAGCCGGATCCTGAGCCTGCTGCACGATCTGCGGATCGCGCAGATCGAGACGCTGCCGCCGGCCGCGCTGGCCGAGCTCGTGCCGGAGCGCGGGACCGAGACCCAGCGGGCGATCGGCGACGAGGCGCTGCGCTTCCGCGGGCTCAAGAACGCGCTGCCCCCCGCCCCCGTGGGTCCGCCGCGGCGCTTCGACTCGGTCGAGGAGATCCTGACCGCCGCGAAGGCGGTCCCGATCGACCGCGAGGTCGGGGACCTGAAGCGCGAGGACGATCGCCTGACCTCCGAGGAGCGGGCGCTCGACGAGCGACTCGGGCTCCTCGGGCAGCTCGCCTTCTACCCCGACCGGCTGGAGTACCTGCACGCGCAGAGCTTCGTCTCGTTCCTGGGCGAGGGCACGCCCGAGGCGCGCACCCGCATCGGGACGCTCGTCCCGCCCGAGGCGGACGCGCAGTTCCTGGACGACCCGGCGACGCCCGGCCGCTTCCTGGTCTCGCTCAAGACGCAGCAGGCCGACGCGCTCACGCGCGCCGCCCAGGGCAGCGGCGTGAAGCTCGTCGCGGTCCCGGTGCTCGCGGGCACCGTGCCCGAGGAGCGGTCGGCGGCGGAGTCCGGGCGGCGGAAGGCCGTGCTCCGGCGCGCCGAGATCGCGGCCCGGCTCGGCGCGATCGCGGCGCAGTGGTACGGCACGATCGCCGCCATCGACGAGGCGCTCCAGGTCGAGGCCCGGAAGATCGAGGTCCTCTCGAAGCTCGGCGCCGGCCGTACGACCTTCGCGATGGAGGCGTGGGTCCCGGACCGGGACGTGGGCCGGCTCGAGGCCCTGCTGCGCCGCGCGACGGCCGATCGCTGCTACCTCTACCGCGTCGCGACGACCGAGGAACCCCCGACGCTCATGGACAACCCGCGCGGGGTCCGACTCTACGAGTTCTTCATCCGGTTCTACTCGCTGCCCCAGGCGGACGAGTGGGACCCCACGTTCGTCTTCGCGCTCGTCTTCCCGCTGTTCTTCGGGCTCATGCTCGGCGACTGGGGCTACGGGCTCACGATCCTGCTCGTCTGCCTCTGGATGATCGCCGGGTTCCCGGGCGCCGGGAAGCTCCCGAAGTTCGGGCGGGACTTCGTCAAGCGGATCATGAGCCCGTACGGGATGCGCTCGCTCGCCTACACGCTGATCCCGGGCTGCCTGCTCGCGATCGGGCTCGGGCTCTACTGGGACGAGTTCTTCGGCTACGCGCTCTTCCAGCGCCTGTTCGGGTACATCGCACCGAGCAACCTCCACGCGAACCCGGGGTTCGTCGGCGTCCTCCTGCTGTTCGCCGGGTTCGTCGGCCTCGCGATGGTCACGCTCGGCTTCCTGTTCGGCCTCCTCAAGGAGTACTTCCACCACCACCTCCGCGGCGCGCTCGGCAAGCTCGGGGGCCTCCTGTTCGCCTGGGGGATCGCGTTCTTCGGCCTCTCCCTGATCCACCCGAAGACGCTCGGCGCGCTGACCTCGGCCGGCTTCTCGTTCTCGAGCCCCCTCTTCGTGGGCTACCTGGCGCTGATGGTGGTCGGCCTGCTCGTGCTCCTCACCGCGGAGGGGGTGATGACCGGGGCGATGTCGATCATCGAGGTGCTGAGCCACATCCTCTCGTACACGCGGTTGGTCGGCATCCTGCTCGCTTCGATCATCCTCGCGCTCGTCATCAACACGATCGGCGGCGGACTGGTCGTGGGCGGCACGATCGTGGGGATCGTGATCGGCCTCGTCATCATCGTGATCGGCCAGTCGTTCAACGTGATCCTCGGCGTCTTCGAGCCCGGGATCCAGGGCGCGCGGCTGATCTTCGTGGAGTACTTCTCGAAGTTCTACTCGGGGAACGGGCGGCCGTTCCGCCCGTTCGGGGCCGCCCGGACGCACACCGTGTCCACGGTCTCGCCGGACGGGCTCACGACGGGCCCGATCCTGCAGAGCCCGCCGACCTGAGAGCGCTCAGAGGCGCGGCGAGACGAGCAGCGGCTCGAGGCGCTCGGACGGGATCCCGTACATCCTCCCGAACGAGATCCGGCGCAGGTCCGCGCGCTCCAGCTCCGCGAGCAGGAGGAACGTGAAGATCACGCTGAGGGAGAGCGGGTAGGTCTTGAGCCGCTTCAGCTCGGCGACGGCCCGGTCCCGCGTCGCGGCCGCCTCGTAGGCGGTGAGGCTCCCCTCGGAGCGGAACTCGTCGCTCCCCTGGGGCATCGACGGGAAGTGCTCGGCGAGGCGGTCCGCGAGCTCGGGGACCCCGCGGGCCCCGTAGAGGTCCGGCGCCTGGGCGGCCGTGATCGTCCCGCCCTCGAGCCAGCGAGCGGTGACCGCGTCGAGCGGGAGGTCGACGGCCTTCCCCTTGAGCAGGAGCAGCGCGTTGCGGAGATCGATCTCGCTCGCGAGCAGCTGGCGGACGACCCACTCGTCGCCCTGGAAGAACTTCGCCGCCTCGCGGACCTGCGCGTAGTACTCGCGGTCGAGCGCGAGGAGGACCGGGAAGATGTCGTGGCTCCGCTCGAACTGCTCGAGGAGCGGCAGGATCGTGCCGCCGTAGCCGAACTTCACGAGCTGCGCCACGGTCGCCTCGATCGACGGCTGGGCGAGCAGCGTCCGGTAGTCGTCGAGGGTCAGCACGCCGGCGTAGAGCCCGGCGGGGATCTCGCGGCTGGAGATCAGGTGCTCGTCGGTCTCGGTGACCGGCCGGCCCTGCGCCTTCGAGGAGAGGATGAGCTCGATGTTCTCCCGGTCGTACCGGGTCAGGTAGGCGCCGACCACCGCGCGCCCGGCGAACGGGGTCGCCTCGAGCGCGTGGCGGTTCCTGCGGACGAAGGTGCGGTTGGTCGCCACCTCGAGGAGCGCGATGCCCTGGTAGGCCGCGCGCGCCTGCTGCACATCGGCCCCGTACGGGGTCGTCTCGAGGACCTTCGCGATCTCGCCGACGTCCCGGGCGCCGAGGAGGCTCGTGTACGTCTCGCGGCCGAGGAAGGACGTGAACTCGGGCTTGAGCCGCCCGAGCGCGCTCGCGTACGCCGAGGCCGCCATCGGGAACCCCTCTACGCGAGGATCTCGCGGACCTTGTCCTCGCGCAGGCGCAGCAGCTCGTCGAACGCGAGGTTGAGCCGCCGGTCCCCGTCGGGCGTCTCCGCGACGATCCCGCCGAGGATCGACTGGGGCGTCGGGTCGTAGAGCTTACCCGCCGCCTTCTGCAGACGGGCCGCGTCCTCCGCCCGCCCCATGACCTTGATCTGCCGGCCGAGCTCGTCGGTCGCGACCTGGACCATCCGCTTCAGCACGTTGGGGTACTCGGGCCGGTCGGTGAACCCGCGCAGCAGGTCCCGCGTCGCCCCGATCGCGCCCTCGAGCCGGCGCTCGCGGGCCTCGTAGAGGGCCTTCCGCGCCTTCAGCTTCGCCGCGGCGATCCGCTGGGCCTTCTCGCGCGCGACCTCCGTCTCCGTCGCGCGGGCGGACGCGGCCTCAAGGTCCGCGATCGCGCGGTCGCGGTCGGCGGCGATCTTCGCCTCCTGGGCCTGCTTCGCGGCGTCGGTCGCCTTCAGCTCGGCCTCGGCCCGGGAGCGGATCTCCTCGATGAGGCTGTCGAGGGTCATGGGCCCGGCGCCGGCGTCAGATCACGCCGAGCAGCAGGATGATCCCCAGCACGAACCCGATGATCCAGAGCGTCTCGGGGATGACGAAGAAGAACAGGACCTGCCCGAACTTCTCCGGCTTCTCGGCGATGATCCCCATGCCCGCGGCGCCGATCCCGGACTGGGCCATGCCCGTCCCGATGAGCCCCCCGGCGATCGCGATCCCGGCGGCCAGGGACGCATACTCGCTGACGACCATGTCGTAACCCGGCGGCCGAAAAAGGTCGGGTATATAGCCCCCACCCTGCCGGGAGGGGCGCGGGCCGAGTTTCCTGACGGGGAGCTCGGTCCCGCCGGACCCCCGGGACCCCTCCGCTCAGGCGATCGCCTCGTCGGGGACGACGTCCTTCGGCCCGCGCACCGCGGCCGACATCTTGCGGACGAGCACGATCGCCCCCGCCCACGCGACCCCGCCGAACACGTAGGCCGTGAAGCAGACCGGGCACAGCGCGCCGATGCGGAACACCTCGATGGAGAGCAGGTAGATCGACAGGCCGACCCCGGCCGTCGTGAGCCCGAGCAGCGCGTAGGCGTAGCGGAGGTCGCGGCGGTGCTGCTCGGCGAGGGCGGCGAGGACGAGGATCGCGACGAACCCGGCGATCCCCCAGATCCAGTCCTGCACCCCGAGGGTCGTCGTGAGGCCGCTCTTGTCGACGACCTCGCACGAGATCAGCGTGCTCGGCGAACAGACCGCGGCGAGCGCGGCGTCGAAGAACTCGGCGGCCGCGAAGATGGCGACGATCAGGCCCAGCCCGCCGGCGAGGTAGATCAGCGATCGCACCGATCGGATCCGCATCGATCCGGCGCGCCTAGGAGAGGTCGGCCTGGACCAGCCCCTGCATCGTCGAGGTCCACTGGTGGTTGCCGGGGTTGTTCAGCGTCGGATTGGAGGCGAGGAAGGAGCTCACGCTGCTGTAGCCGTTGCTCATCAGGACCCACGCGCAGATCTGGGCCGCTTGCCCTTGCTCCACGCTCCACGCGCTGCCGCTCTCGGTCAGCACCGAGCTCGCGACCTGCTGCGCGCCGGTTCCGCTGACTCCGGTCGCGTAGCTCGAGAGATCGTCGGGGTTGATCAGCGACGCCCCGGAGTGGATGTACTGGCCGTTGATGACGACGAACGGGATCGAGCTCCCCGAGTAGGCGGAGACGTACGCCTGCTGGACGCAGTTCGAAGTGCCGGGGAACGTCCCGGCCGTGCCGGTGCTCTGGGTCCAGTAGTACTCGGAGACCTGGAACGAGAGCACCGGCGAGCTGACCGACGCCGAGGCGAGGATCACCTCGGGCGTGTTCGGGTAGACGTCCCCGGGATTCGAGTAGTAGAAACTCGTACCTGATATACCGGTCGTTTGGCCATTGAAACCGGACTGGAATTCGGTCAGGGCTTTCCACATCGCCCAGCTGCTCGCCGAGCAGTACGGGCACCACGTCGCGCCGAAGAAGTAGAAGACCGGGAGGCCGTTCTCGTGCCAGGCGGAGATCGCGGTGCTCGAGGTCCATCCGTTCGGCTGACTGGCCAGCGAGCTGCTGGGCGGCAGGTAGGGGCACCCGAGCGCGTACCCCACGAGGCCGATCAGGCCGGAGAAGACGAGGCCGAGGACGACCGCGCTGACGATCGTCGTGCGGTACACCGGCTTCCACCGGCGGCCGGGCGTTCGCAGGAGCCCGAACAGCAGCACGAACGCCGCGACCGCGAACCCGAGCGCGAGCCACGGGATCGTGGGCAGCAGGATGCCGACCGGCGACGGGGCAACGTAGGCGAGCGCGGCCCAGATCCCGAGGACGGGGGTCGCGACGAGCCCGATGCGGGCGAGCGTCCACCGGCGCTCCTCGGCGTCCCGGTCCGCCTTCTTCGGGCGCTGCTCGACCGGCTCCTGGCGGTCGACCTGCCGGCGCTGGCGATGGTACAGGGCCCGGAGCGCCCGGCCCGGCTCGCGCACCGAGGTTTCGGGGTGGAACCCGACGTCCTCGTCCTCCGCGATCCGATCCCAGCCCCACCCCTTCGAGCGGAGCTCCTCGACCCGGTCCCAGTCGACCATCACCGATGCTAGCCGAAGGCCCCTTTTCCTCTTTGCCTTCCTCGGCGCGACCGCGCCGCGGGGCCGTCCGGGGAGGCGGCCGACCCCCGCGGCCTTTTACCCGGCCGACGGTGCCCTCCCCCGATGCGGATCACCTTCCTCGGGACGGCCGGCTCCTGGCCGACCAAGGAACGCTCCGCGAGCGCGATCGCGCTCGACCTCGAGTCCGAGCTCGTCCTGCTCGACTGCGGGGAGGGGACCCAGCGTCAGTTCTTCCAGTCTCCGGCCTCGTTCATGCGCGTGCGCCGGATCTTCCTCACCCATTTCCACGGCGACCACTTCCTCGGCCTTCCCGGTCTCGTCCAGAGCATGAACCTGAACAACCGGACCGAGGCGCTCGACATCTACGGCCCCCCGGACGCGCGGGAGATCGTGGACCGGGCGCTCGGGCTGGGATACTTCACGCAGCGGTTCCCCATCGCGGTCCACCCCCTGCAGCCCGGCGCGTCCGTCGAGCTCGACGGCTACACCGTCCGGACCTCTCGGACGGAACACCCCGTGCCCTCCCTCGCGTTCCGGCTGGAGGAGGGACCGAAGCGGGGCCGGTTCGATGGGGCCCTCGCCCGATCGCTCGGCATCGAGGGGCCGGACTTCCGTCGGCTCGAGGCCGGAGAGCCCGTGCGGATCGGGAGCCGGGTCGTCCACCCGGACGACGTCATGGGTCCGCCGCGCCCCGGTCGCTCGATCGTCTATTCGGGCGATTCCGCACCGTCCGACGAGGTGCGCCACCTCGCGCACCGCGCGACGGTGCTGATCCACGAGGCGACCGCGGCGCGGGACCTCGAGCCGGAGGCGAACGCGTGGGGCCACTCCTCCGCCCGCCAGGCCGCGGAGCTGGCCCGGGCGGCGGAGGTCGGGGGCCTGTTCCTGACGCACTTCTCGTCCCGCTACAAGGAGCTCGGGCCGCTCGAGGAGGAGGCGCGGGTCGCCTTCCCGGGCACGCAGGCCGCGCGGGATCTCCTCGACTACCTCGTCCACCAACCATGATCCGGGCCGACCTCCTCGTCACCGACATCGGGGAGGTCGCGACCCTCGCGGCCGGCGCCATCCCGCGGCGCGGGACCGCGATGGGGGAGCTCGGGCTCGTGCGGGACGCCGCCCTGGCGGTCACGGCGGGACGCATCGCCTGGATCGGCCCGGCCCGCCGCCGGTCCCGAGAGGTCCGCCTCCGGCCCGGCGGACCGACCGTGTCCGCCGGGGGCGGAGCGGTGGTCCCGGGGTTCGTGGACGCGCACACCCACGTGCTGTTCGCCGGAGACCGCGCCTTCGAGCTGCCGCTCAAGGTCGCGGGGGCGAGCTATGCCGAGATCGCGCGGCGCGGGGGCGGCCTGTACGCCACCGTGCGGGCGACCCGAGCGGCGTCGGACCGCACGCTGCTCGCCGAGACCGCGGCCCGCGTCCGCCGCATGGCCCGGCACGGCACGACGACGCTCGAGGTGAAGTCCGGCTACGCGCTCGACGTGCCCGGCGAGCTCCGGCTGCTCCGCCTGATCCCGCGGCTGGCCGAGGAGGTCGGACTCTCCCTGGTCCCGACGTTCCTGGGCGCCCACGCCGTGCCCCCCGAGCACGCGGGACGGCCCGACGCCTACATCGACCGGCTCGTGCGCCTCGCGCTCCCGACCATCGCGCGCGAGGGCCTCGCGCGCTTCTGCGACGTCTTCTGCGAGCCGGGCTTCTTCTCGCCGGCCCAGTCGGAGCGACTGCTCCGGGCCGCCCTCGGGCTCGGGCTCGGCGCCAAGGTCCACGCCGAGGAGTTCGTCCGCTCCGGCGGGGCGCGCCTCGCCGCGCGGCTCGGGGCCACGAGCGCCGACCACCTGCTCGCGTCGACCGCCGGCGACCGGCGGGCGCTCGCGGTCGCCGGGGTGACGGCCGTCCTCCTGCCGCTGACGGCCTACACGTCGTCGCCCGCGGGACGGATCCCGGGCCGCGAGATGGTCGACGCGGGCGTGCCGGTCGCGCTCGGGACCGACTGCTCGCCGAACTCCTGGGTCGAGTCGATGCCGCTCGTCCTCGCCCACGCCGTCCACCGGGGACGGATGACCCCGGCGGAGGCGCTCACGGCCGCGACCGTGAACGCCGCGCACGCGATCGGCCGCCCGGGTGCGGGGACGTTGCAGGTGGGCGGCCCGGCGGACTTCTCGGTGTTCCCGTTCGCCTCGGTCGAGCAGCTCGGCTACCGGTTCGACGCGCTTCCGGAGGCCGTTTTCCGTCAGGGAAATCCCGTTTTCTCGAGGAGACTCCGAGACTAAATTCAAATAGGACCCCTTTCTTTCTCGCCGGTCGAGGTCGCCACAATGGCGGAGAAAGTCGGCAAGGAGCAGATCAAGCGCGAGAAGGGCTACCTGTACTACCTCGGGAAGGACGGGTACCTGTGGAAGACGCCCACGAAGCTGAACAAGTCGGGGAAGAAGGCCCGCGTCGGGACGGAGAAGATCACCCGGCAGGACGGGTACATGTATTTCCTCGAC
>JASHWL010000096.1 GCA_030044105.1 Thermoplasmata archaeon | reverse complement strand
TCGCGCTCCAGCAGCGCGCCCTCGCGCGAGGGCGCGAGGCGGAGATCCTGCTGTTCGACCGCCTGGATCCGCGCGACCTGGAGGGTCGCGCCTTCGAGGCGTATGTGAACACGGCGTGCCCGCGGATCGCGCTCGACGACGGAGCGCTCTACGCGCGTCCGGTCCTCACGCCTCCCGAGTTCCTGATGGCGCTCGGCGAGCTACCGCTCGAGCCGTACCGCTTCGACACCTACCACTAGCCCGACCGCAAGCGCCAAGGCCGGGCCCGCGGCTCGCACCGCGTGCGCGGGCTCCGCTGGATCTCGCCGACGCTGATCGCGGTGGGCGCCGCCGCGATCGCCGTGGCGGTCGCCGCGGGCGGGGCGCACGTCGCCCTCGTCCTCGTGTTCCCGGTCGTCTACGGGGGGTCGCTCCTGTTCCTGGCGGGGATCGGGGTTCTCGTGGCCGGTTTGTTCACCCTGCCGCTCGCCGCCGCATCGTACGGGGACGCGTCGCCCGGACCGGCGCGGCCCGGCACGTTCTCCTCCGGGGGCGTGGTCGTCCTCGGTCCGATCCCGATCTTCTGGGGGAGCGCCTCCGGGGTCTCCCGGAAGGTCCGCTTCGCCGTCGCCCTCGCCGGCGCGATCGCCCTCGCGATCGTCGTCGTGCTCCTCGTGCTCGCGGGAAGAGGCTAGCGGACGAGCCCGACCGAGCGCAGGAACGCCCGGTGGACCCGGGGATCGTCCGAGAGCTCGGGGTGGAACGAGAGGCCCCACACCTTCCCCGACCGGACCCCGACGACCTCCCCGTCGCGCCAGGCGATCGCTTCCGCCGACGGTCCGACGGACAGGATCCTCGGGGAGCGGATGAACGCGCCGACGAACGGCGGCGGTCGGAGACCCTCGATCCGCACCGGGGCCTCGCACGACTCCCCCTGGGACCCGTAATCGTTCCGACGGACCTGGACGTCGAGCACGCCCAGCGTCGGGGGGTCCCTGCCCGAGGCCCCGGGCGCGAGTTCCCGGGCCAGCAGGATCAGGCCGGCGCACGTCGCCAGCACGGGAAGCCCCGCGCGGAGGGACGTGCCCAGCGGACTCCAAAGACCCGACTCTTCGAGCAGGCGCGCGATCGTGGTCGACTCCCCGCCCGGGAGGAACAGCGCGTCGAGCGACGCAAGGTCCGGCGCGCGGTGCACCCCCACGACCTCGGCGCGGGGGACGAACCGGGCGAGCGCCCGACGGTGCTCCGGGACATCGCCCTGGAGCGCGAGGACTCCGAGCCTCATCCGGCGGCGCCGCCGCGCAGCTCGTCCAGGATCGCTTTGGCCCGGTCGAAGCGCACCTGCCGCTCGCGCACGAGGCGGTCCACGACGCGATCGACCTCGTCCGGGCGCGCGCCGGCGCTGACCGCCAGGTTGCGGGCGTGGAGCTCCATGTGGCCGCGCTGGATGCCCTCGGTGGCGAGGGCGCGGAGGGCGGAGAAGTTCTGGGCGAGTCCGACCGCCGCGAGCACCTCGCCGAGCTCGCGGGCGCTCTTCACGCCGAGCACTTTCACGTTCGCCTTCGCGGTGGGGTGCACGGCGGTCGCGCCCCCGATGAGCCCGACCGGCGCGGGCACCTCGATCGAGCCGACCAGGTTGCCGTCCTTGTCCTTCTCGTAGGTCGTGAGCGGCAGGATCACGGTCGCCGCCTCGGACTCGCCGGCCCGCCAGGCCGCGTAGCTGTGCGCCCCGCTCTCGATCGCCCGGAAGTCGTTCCCCGTCGCGATCACGACGCTCGAGATCCCGTTCATGATCCCCTTGTTGTGGGTCGCGCAGCGGAACGGGTCGGCCACCGCGAGCGCGTAGGCGTCGAGGATCGCGTCCACGACCTCCGGGCCGGTCGCCTCCGGGGTCCGGAGCGCCTCGGCCGGGAAGGTCGCGTGCGCCCGGGCGAGCCGGTGGATGGCGAGGTTCGAGATGATGCGCAGGACCACCCGGCCGCCGGTGAGCCGGGCGAACTCGGGCGCGAGCGCCTCGCACATCGTGTTCACCGCGTTCATCCCGCCCGCGTCACGGGCGTCGACCAAGAGGTGAACCACGATCATCGGCCCGCGCGGCGAGCCGAGGATGCGGGCCTCGAGGTCCTTGGCCCCGCCGCCGAACTTCACGAGGACCGGGTCCTTCGCGTTCGCGGCGGCCAGCAGGTCGTCCTTGCGGTCGAGCAGGCGCAGGCGCGCGGCGACCGGGTCCGGGACGTCGAGGATCTGGACCTGGCCGATCATCACCGGGGCCGTCGACTGCGCGAAGAACCCGCCGGTCGGGCGCGCCACTTTGGCCGCGTTCGAGGCGGCGGCGACCACGCTCGGCTCCTCGATCGCCATCGGCACGAGGTAGTCCCGGCCGTTGATGCGGAAGTTCGTCGCGACGCCCAGCGGCAGCGGCATCACGCCGATCACGTTCTCGATCATCCGATCGACCGCGCCGGGATCGACCCCCGGCGGGAACTCGAACGAACGGGCCTCCTCGTCGGAGAGCCCGCCCCACTCCTTCACGAACGCCCGCCGCTCGGCGATCGACTTCCGGTAGAAGCCCGAGACCTCGGAACTGCGCTCCATGGCCCCCACCTACGCCGACTCCGGCGTCGCGGGGTCCGCCTCGCTCGATCGGTCGGCCCCGGCCCGCGCGACGATGACCTTGGCGGGTCGGACCACCCCGCCGAAGAACCGGTACCCCTGCTGGACGATCTCCACCACCGATCCCGCGGGCGTACGGTCGGTCGCCGCCGCCTCGCCGACGGCGACCGCCTCATCGGGCCGGAACGGCGACCCGACCGTCGCGATCGGCTCGACGCCCTCGTGCTTCAGGAACGTGGACCATTCGCGGTCCAGGAGGTCGAGGCCGCGCCGCAGCGGGTGGTCGGTCGGCAGCTGCGCGGCCGCCTCGCGGCCGGCCCGGAACGCCTCCAGGATGGGGAGCATCTCCCGGATCATCGCGGCGCGGACCTGGCGCGACTGGTTCTCCCGCTCGCGCTCGGTCCTCCGGCGGTAGTTCTCGAAATCGGCGTAGAGGTACTTGTACCGCGTCGCCCAGTCCTGCCCGGGTTCGTCGGAAGCGGCCGGCGCCGGCCTTCCGGCCGGGGGCGTCGTGCGCTCCTCGCCCGGCTCGACCGGGTCGGACGTCGGCTCGTCGGGCATCGGACGGGTCGAGCAGGCCAGCGTGCGCACTTATCGCTTCGGGCGCGCGCGGGGGCTCGGATCGGTCCGGTTCGAGCGCTTCCCGGGCCTCGAACGACCCGCTTCGGAGCCTACCGAAATGGGTCCGGAAGGGGCGGTCCGGACCCCCTTCCCGGGGGGTCATTTTGGCGTCTGTTTTCGGGCGCAAGCCAAGCGTTATAACGCGTGTCCGGCTCAGTTCATCACGTCGGTTCTACCGGCGGTAATTCGATGGCTCAGCAGGGGGTCTCGGCGCCGGTGTACGACGCCAGTTCCATCCAGGTCCTGGAGGGGTTGTCCGCGGTCCGTCGGCGCCCCGGGATGTACATCGGCTCGACCGATGCGCGGGGGCTCCACCAGCTGATCTCCGAGGTCGTCGACAACTCGATCGACGAGGTCCTGGCCGGCGCCTGCGACCGCATCGAGGTCACGCTCCATTCCGACGGCTCGTGCACGGTCACGGACAACGGCCGCGGGATCCCGGTGGAGGAGCACCCGAAGTACCACCGCCCGACGCTCGAGATCGTGATGACGGTGCTGCACGCGGGCTCCAAGTTCGACCGGAACACCTACAAGGTGTCGGGCGGGTTGCACGGGGTCGGCGTCCACGTCGTCAACGCGCTCAGCGAGTGGACCGAGGTGACCGTGCGCCGCGACGGCCACGAGTACTTCCAGCGCTACGAGCGCGGCGCGCCGGTCGCGCCCCTCAAGGTGATCGGGCCCGCCGAGGGGACGGGCACCACGACCCGGTTCAAGCCGGACGGAACGGTCCTCGAGACCGTGACGTTCGACCATGACACGGTCGAGCGGCGCCTGAAGGAGCTCTCGTTCCTCAACCCCGGCGTCGCGGTCCGGTTCACCGACGAGCGGACCCCGAGCGAGGTCACCTTCCACCACGCCGGCGGGATCAGCGAGTTCGTCGAGGACCTCAACACGTCCACGAACCCGCTCTTCCGGCCGCCGATCTACTTCCACGCAAAGCGGGACACGACCGACATCGAGCTCGCGCTCCAGTACAACGACGGGTACAACGAGACCACCCTCGCGTTCGTCAACAACATCCACACCCCCGACGGCGGCACGCACGTCGTCGGCTTCCGCGCGGCGCTGACCCGGACCCTCAACGACTACGCCCGGAAGCGCGGCCTCGTCAAGGGCGACAAGGAGAGCCTCACCGGCGAGGACGTCCGGGAGGGGCTCACCGCGGTGCTCTCCGTCAAGGTCCTGGAGCCGCAGTTCGA
>JASHWL010000095.1 GCA_030044105.1 Thermoplasmata archaeon | reverse complement strand
GCGTCCCGGACCGCAGCCAGGCCCACGTCGGCGAGCGCCCGGGCGCGCGCCGCGTCCTTGGCCTGGGCGAACACCCGGAAGAGCGGCTCGGTGCCGGAGGGGCGCAGGAGCACCCAGCCCCCGTCGCGGTAGACCTTGACCCCGTCGATCGTCACGACCTTCTCCGCGCCCGCGGAGAGCGCGGCGGTCAGGCGGGCGAGCACGGCCTCGCGGAGCGGCACGGGACACGGCGCCTTGTCCTTCACGAACGCGTAGTGGGGGATCTCGGCGAGCGCTTCCGCGAGCCCCGTGCCGTGCCGCGCGAGCAGGTCCAGCATCGCCGCGGCCGTCATCGCGCCGTCGCGGGCGAGCTGGAACTCCGGGACGATGAGCCCGCCGTTCTCCTCGCCGCCGAACACCGCGTGGCGGGCCTGCATCTCGTGCGTCACGCTCGGCGATCCGACGCGCGTGTAGACCACGGTCCCGCCGACGGAGGTGACCGCGTCCTCGACGCTCTGGGGCGCCGAGACCGGCGTGACCACGACCCCTCCGTGATGCCGTTCCACCGCGTCGCGAGCGAGGAGGGCGAGGCTCTCCTCGCCCGGCACGTAGCGCCCCGTCGCGTCGACGAAGATCGCCCGGTCGGCGTCCCCGTCGTGCGCGACCCCGAGGTCGGCCCCGACGGCCGGCACCATCCGCTTCAGGTCGGAGAGGTTCGCCTCGGTCGGCTCGGACAGGTGGCCCGGGAACGTGCCGTCGATGTGGCCGTTGAGCGTGATGACCCGGCATCCGAGCCGCCGGAGCAGGGCCGGGCTCGTCGGCACCGAGGCGCCGTTCCCGCAATCGAGGACGACCGTGAAGTTCCGGGCGCGTAGCCGCGCCGCGTCGACTTGGGCCACGATCCCGTCGACGTACCGCCGACCGCCGTCCGACCGGGGCGTGATGTCGCCGACGCGGTCGAACGACACGGACGGGGCGGCGCCGGCCTCGACCGCGCGCTCGATCGCCTCCTCGGTGGACCGGGACGCCTCGAGCCCATCGGCCGCGATGCACTTGATGCCGTTGAACTCGGGTGGGTTGTGGGATGCCGTCACGATGACGGCGAGCTGCGCGTCGAGCCGGGTGACATTGTACTGGATCGCGGGGGTCGGGAGGATCCCGAGCTCGATGACGTGGTGGCCCGCGAGCGCGAGGGTGGCGCTCACGATCCGGGAGAACGCCGGGCTGGAGGTGCGACCGTCCCAGCCGACCACGATCGGTCGGCCGGGCGGCGCGAGGCCCGCGATCGCCCCGGCGACGCGCGTGACGAACGGCGCGGTCAGCGTCTCGCCCACGACCTCGCGGATCCCGTTCGTGCCGAACAGCCGCGCCATCGGTGCGCTCCCCGGCGCGAGACCCGCCGTGCTATAAGACGGGCAAGGGTAATTTTCGCGCTCCCGCTGCTCCGTCGTGGCGACTGACGGACTGCTCGCGGACGAGATGCTGGGCCGGCTCGCCCGCTACCTCCGCATGCTCGGCTGCGACACGGTCTACGCGCACGGGTGGACGGACGAGGAGATCGTCCGGCGCGCGCGGGCGGACTCGCGCATCGTCCTCACCCGGGACCGGGCGCTCGCCGCCCGGGCCGATCGGGCGGTCCGGGTCCTCGCCGCGGACCTCCCGGGGCAGCTCCGTGAGGTCGTCCGCGCGGTGCCCGGGGTGCGGCCCCAGGTCGCGTTCGTCCGGTGCACGCTCTGCAACGGGCCGCTGGTCGCGGAGAAGGCAGGTCCCTCCGAGCTCGCGCCGTCGGGGAACGGGGCCGGTCCCCGTGCGGGCACCCCGGTGTTCGTGTGCCGGGACTGCGGGCATCGGTATTGGGAGGGCTCCCATACCGCCGACGTGCGCCGGCACCTGGCGGAGTGGATCGCCCCGGAGCCGTCGTGATCCGGATCGCGGTCGAGCTGTCCGGCGAGTCGCCGGATCTGGGCCGCGCGGAGGCGATCGCCGCGGCGGAGGCGCTCGGGGGTCACGCGGTCGAGGCGTCGGAGGACGGTTCGCTCACCGCGGTCGATCTGCCGTCGGACGGCGACGCGGTACGGCTCGCCGATCGCCTGGCCCTCGCGCGCCGCTGCCTGCGGCCGGTCGGCCGACGGGACGGAGCCGACGTCGTCTTTCGCGCGCTGCCGGCGGGGTCGACCGCCGCGGTCCGTCGCCTCGGTCGGCCCACGTCCGGCGGGCAGGACGAGGAGGTGCGGCGGCTGGGACGGGCGATCGTGGAGGCGGGCGGTCGGATCGATCTCGAACGACCCGAGCACCGCTTCTGGATCCGACCGGGGGCGGATCCGGTGCTCTACGAGGAGTGCGGGACGGTGGACCGGGCCACCCCGGCCCGGCGTCGCATGCCGACGCTGCCGTTCCAGCGTCCGGTGAGCCTGCCGCCCCGGCTCGCCCGCGTCGCCGCGAACCTCGCCCGGATCCGGCCCGGCGACCGCGTGGTCGATCCGTTCGTCGGGACGGGAGCGCTCCTCGCGGAGGCCGGCCTGCTCGGCGCCCGCCTCTACGGGGTCGACCGCGACCCGGAGATGGTGCGGGGCGCCCTCCGCAACTTGGCGCACCTCGGGGTCGGCGCCGAGGAGATGATCGTCGGGGATGCGGGGACGGTCGCCCTTCCCTCGGGCGGGACGGGGTTCGACGCGGTGCTCACGGATCCCCCGTACGGGCGCGCGTCGAGCACCGGCGGGGAGGACGGGAGCGCCCTCGTGGCGCGCGTGCTGCCCCGCTGGGCGGCGGCGGTGCGTCCGGGGGGCCGGGTGGTGGTGATCCTCGGCGCGGAGTCGGAGCCGCTCGGCGGGGAGTGGCGCCGTGAGCTCGCGGTGCCGGTCCGGGTCCACCGGAGCCTGACCCGTCGCTTCTGCGTCTACCGGCGCGCGGCCGACGTCACGCCCACACGAGGCTGAACGTCGTGCTCGCCGAGCCGGCGGTGGTGGCGCAGAACTCGCTCGTCTGCCAACCGACGATCGCGGCGATCGCCGGTTCCGAGTTGGAGAACGCGACGACCACCGTCGCCTGGTTCCCGTTCCCGGTCGCGTTGATCCGGAGGTAGTCGGCGGTCGGGAGCGTGACGGAGGCGCCGGTGAGCGAGACCGAGGCGCCGTCCGGCAGGCGGTAGACCCAGGTGGAGTTGGCCGCCCAGGCGGCGAGCGCCGCCCCTGTGAGATACGTCGGCGAACTACGATTGCCGACGGAGACGTTCTCGACCGTCGTCGCGACGAGGAACCCGTGCGGCACCGGGTCCTGGTTCACGATCGTGACCGAGAGGTTCGCCGCGATCGCCGCCCCGCCCACCGGGGTGGGGTACGTCACGAGCTGCTGGTCCGCCGGCAGCGAGATCGCGCCCGCCGGCGACGCGATCGGCGTGAGCACGAACCCGGTGATCAGGATGCCGACGACGAACGCCCCGACCGCGTAGCGCTTGACGTCGAGCGGCGAGAGGTCGTTGAGCGGCGGCGGATGGCGCGCGCCGAGGAAGAGGATGAGCAGCCCGAAGAACAGCCACCCGATGTA
>JASHWL010000094.1 GCA_030044105.1 Thermoplasmata archaeon | reverse complement strand
CTCCCTACGGGGTCGGGCTCCGAAGGGCGCGAAGGACTCCGGATAGTTGAAGTGCCTTCCGGGCTCGGGAGCCTACGCATGGCGAAAGGGGAGCCGAGCGCCGTCTCGCTCCGTCGCCGGCTCGAGCGTCTCCCGGACGTCGGTCCTCGCCGGAGGCGGGACCGCTACGCGGTCCCACCCGAGTTCCGACCCGATCGCGACCGGACGGCGGGGCGGTATTCCCTGCTCGACGTCTTTCGGGGCCTGGAACGGACGGTCCCGTTCCGGAAATATCCCGGCGATGACCGCGAGGTCCTCCGAATCGCGCAGTCGACCTCGGTGTTCCTGAACGACGGGCCGGGATGGATGTACGTCGCGCCGCGACGCACGCCGCCCGAGGTCCGCGCGGCCGGCTTCCGGATGACAGAGACCCCGGACGATGCGATCGTGGTCGCGCGGCATCACCTCCAGAACAGCCCGCTCATGTACGTCTACCTCGACCTGATCCACGAGTTCCTCCACATCCTGCAGCGCCACCAGGGACGCGAGCTCTGGCCCCGGAGATTACGCTACGTCGATCGACCGACCGAGGTCGAGGCCTACGCGTTCTCGGTGGCCGAGGCGCGGCGGCTGAAGGTCCCGGACGCGTACCTCCGGAAGTATATCGAGGTGCCCTGGATCACGCAGCGCGAGTTCCGCGAGCTGCTCCGCAACATCGGGGTGAGCCCCGGTCGCGGCCGATAGCACGGGAGGAACGCACCTGAGCGCCGGCGAGCTCGAGCTGACCGCCTCGCGCCGGTTCGCCGCGACCGCGCGCGAGGTGTGGGCCGTTCTCACCTCTCCGCGGGACATGGAGTCGTGGTGGGGCCCGGAGGATCTCCGGACCACGGTCCGCCGATTCGAGGTCCGGAAGGGCGGACGGGTCGAGATCCGCCTGCGTTACCTGCCGGCCTTGTTCACCTCCGCCTCGGCCGAGGCTTTTCGGGCCGCGGGAGTCCCGATCTCGCTCGAGCTCCGTGGGACCATCCGCGAGCTGGTCCCGGATCGGCTCCTCGACCTTGACCTCCGCCTCGAACTGGATCGGGCGGCGTCGGGCGTGGTCATGCGAACCCGATTCGAGATCGCCGACGATGCGGGAGGGACGCTTCTCCGGGTCGTGGGGGCGGGCTCCTCGACGCCGCACTGGAGAGCGTTCGGAGAGAAGAACCTCCAGGCCCAGCTCGAGCGGATGGATCGGGTGCTGGACCGCCGGAGGGACGCGGAAGGCACCGGTGAGCCCTGATCGACTTCGGCCTTCCGACCCGGGCCCGAGGAGCGCGGACGGTCTGCGGGGGCCGTCGGCTAGATTAACCGGGTCCGGCGATGGGTCCGGCCGGGGGAGGTCGAACCGCGTGTCCCGTCCACCGCCGTCCCAGTTCCGGGAGCTGGCCCGGTACTACGATCTGCTCACCGCCGGGAAGGACTACGAGGGCGAGACGCGGGCGCTTCGAGCGATCGTGCGCCGCCACGGGCCCCGGCGGGTCCATACCTGGCTGGACGTCGCGTGTGGGACCGGTCGGCACCTTGAGTTCCTGCGCCGCAGCTACTCGGTGACCGGGCTCGACCTCAGCCCCGAGATGCTCCGTATCGCGCGCCGCCGGCTCCCCGGTGTCCGGCTGATCCGGGGCGACCTACGGACGCTCCGGCTCCCCGCCACGTTCGACGTGGTGAGCTGCCTGTTCAGCGCCATCGGGCACCTCGGATCCGAACGGGAGCTGCGGAGCGCCCTCGCCCACCTCGTCCCCCTCGTGCGTCCGGGGGGCCTGCTGATCATCGAGCCGTGGATCGATCCCCGCGAGTACCGCGCGGGATTCGTTCACCTGGTCTCGGAACGCTCGCCGGCTGCGACGGTGGTCCGCCTGGCGGTCTCCGGACGCCGCGGCACGCGTTCCCGCGTGGACTATCACTACCTCGTCGCCGAGCGGGCGCGGAGGGTCCGCCACCTCGAGGTGATCGACCTCGGGCTGCTGGTCCGACGGGAACGGCTGAAAGCCCTGATGGAGGCCGAGGGCCTCCGAACGGTGATCCTCGTACCGGGTCTGACGGCCCGACGTGGGTTGCTGGTCGGCCGACGTCCCGCGGGCCCGCGGGCGGCTCGCCGCGGCACGACGTAAGAAGCCTTCTTCACCCGGCGGTGCCTACACGGTGAGGTCGGCGCCATGACGACGCCCGCCGGCGCGGTCCCTCGCATCGACTTCCGGTTGGAGCAGCCCCCCGCGCGCTACGGACCCTCGCCTTGGGGCGTTCTGGTCGCGGTGGCGATGGTCTTCTATGTGGCGGCGATCCTTCTCGTCCTCCTGTTCTCGCTCGAGAGCTCGGGGGTCGCGCTCGCGATCGTGTTCGCCCTGCCCGTGGCGCCGCTGGTCTTCTACGGCCTCCGGCTCTCGACGTCGCGCTTCGCCAGCGCGGACGACGACCCACCGGCCCCGTATCGGGGCGAGAGCGGAGCCGGCGTGGGATACGGCGGAGAGCACCCGCGTCGGCCGGACCGGGAGGAACGGAGGGCGTGGCAGGCCCTGAAACGCCGGCGCATCTCCCGGATCCAGTTCGAGCGCGTGCGCGCCCGCCGCCACCTGGCGCACGGGGAGATCGACCGCCTCGAGTATCAGGCGATCCTCGCCCAGCTCGACGAGATCGAGCATCGCGGAACCGCACCGAGACCGGTCTAGTCCGCCGGGGCGGCCGCGAGCCGAGGGAACATCTTCCCCTGGATCCGACGCAGGTGCCCGAGCGCGGCTCGGCGGTCCAGCGCTTCCACGTCGACGTCGGGTGCGCGGGCCTCGGAGCGCGCCTCGAGGGCGAGCGCCTCGCCGACGAGATCCTTCTCGATCCGCGAGAGCGGACGGTCGAGCGCCTCGACGGCACGGTCGAGAAGACCCTCCCGCGGCGCGGGAACGCGCGGCCACTCCGACGCGGGTCGGGGGGTCGCGCGGTCCAGCACGCCCGAGAGACCGGGCGCCACCGCGTCCCGGTTCGTGAGCGGCGGTCCGAGATCCCACCGGCCCCGCAGGGTCGCGATCACCGACGTGCTCCGGAACTCCCCGGTCACCACGGTCCGCGGGCTCACCCATCCGGAGACGACCACCGTCGGGATGCGGACCCCGGAGCGGTCGAAGGCGAACCCCTCCTGGTGCCGATCCACGTCCCCGGGGGGAGGAGCCGGCGGAGGGGGCACGTGGTCATGGATCCCGCCGTGCTCGTCGAACGTCACGACGAGGAGGGTGTTCGCGGCGTTCGACCCTGCGGCGCTGGACGAGGTGCGGATCGCCTCGTAGACCTGGGCCAGGAGCCGCTCCCCGCCGGCCATCGAGCGCGGCGGAGGAAGGTGCAGGTCGCGGCGCAGTCGCGCGGCGCCCGGCGGATGCATGTCCGTGTGCGGGTGGAGCAGGTTCGGCTCCAGGAACGAGTAGGCGGGCAGGTCCCCGGACCGGGCCGCTTCGTAGAACTCGGGGAGGGTCGAGAACCGGGTGGCGAAATAGGGCGCGAGACGGCGGGCGTGGAGGAGCGCCGTTACCGGCAGGATCTGCTCCGGGTCGAAGTAAACCCGCCACGAGAGCCCCTTCCGCTCGAGGCGCTCAAAGATGGTCTCGGCATCGTTGAGCAGGGAGAAGCTGCCGTAGGGCGCGTTGTTGACGAAGCCGGAGGACGAGGCGGCGTGGAAGAACGAGCGGTTCGCGAACGTCTGGCTCGGCACCTCGCAGAACCAGTGGTCGAAGCACGCGAACTCGCGGGCCAGCGTCGCGAGCACCGGGATCTGGTCCCGAGCGTAGACGGCCATGATCTGGGCCATCTCCTCGTAGGTCGGAGGTCGCCCCAGTTCGACCTCGAAAGCGCTCGCGTAGTCCCGGACGAAGCCGTCCATCGTCGGGCGGGAGGTCGGGTCTGGCGGGGCGTTGAAGGGCGCCTCCATCCGATCGACCGGCACCGCCCGGTTGCCCGGTGGCAGGACCGTTCCGAAGAGCTGCGTGTTGATGTGGGGGTACTCCTCGCCCGGATCGGGATCCGGCGTGTCCATGTTCCGCGCCGGGTGGACCGGGATCGTCGGGGGGCCGCCCCGGACGAGCTCGCGGGGGACCGGATTCGAGACGGCGCGGCCCTGGAGCCCTTCGAACGCAGGGACCTCGCCGGGCTCGTAGAGGTACCCGAACAGGTTGTCGAACGACCGGTTCTCGAACATCAACACCACGACGTGATCGAAGCGGGGCATCGGGTCCGTCACGGGGGTCCTGCGGACGGCCGCTCGGCGGCGCGCGTCCCAGGACCCCGCTCCCAGGAGGCGCGCACCGCCGCGAGAGCGGCCCGGTCCCTCGCGCGAAGCGGGGCGCGCAAGGTGTCGAGCGTCAGGCCGTAGAGGTCCAGCGCGGCCCGGCACGACGCGAGGAACGTACCCCCATCGAGCCCGAGGGCCCGCCGTTGGAGGCGGTGCCACCGGCCCCCAGGGTCGCGTCCGACCGCCTCCCACAGACCGTTCTCATGGTAGAACATCCGGCGGTCCACGGCCACGATCCCGGCGAGAGCGTTCGCGAGGAGGTTCCGCTGCACGGCCGCGGACTCGGCGTGGCCTTCGGCCACGAGGCGGGTGAGCTTGACCGCCTCCTCGCCCCACTCGAGCATCGTCCGCGCCACGCACCGATCGCAGGGAGTCGAGATGGGACCCCAGCGGAAGCGGAGCGCCCGCTCCCGAAGGCGAGCGGCGACTCCCCGGGGATCGGCCAGGATGCGGACCTCGCGCCAGGCCGGCACGACCTGCCCCACGAGGGCCGGATCCCGCAGTTCGGCGCGGAGCCCGGCGGCGGTCTTCCGCGCGACGCTGACGAGGAAGGAGTCGCGCACGAACAGCGCCCGGCCGGGCCGGGCGGCCACGACCCAGAGATCGAGGTCGGAGTGCCGGTACGCGTCGCCACGGGCCCAGCTCCCGGCGAGTGCGACCGCCGAGGCCCCGCGCTCGATCTCGCATCGAGCGAGCGCGTCGGCCGCGGCCCGCGCGGCCGCATACCGCTCGGGCGTCGCGGGCCGGTTCGATCGGTCGGGGACGCGCACGGGGGACATGCCTCGGTCGGGACGCACGCGGGAGAAGTAGGTAGCGCTGCGGCCGTACGTGCCTCGGTCGGATAAGTCCCGACCCCCGTGAGGTCGCGGCACCGAGCGCTCCGGGGGTATGACCGACTCGGATCTGCGCGCCTCGCTGGCAGGGGCCGAGGGCCCGGGCGTTCCGGTCTTCGAACGACCTCCGGCGCTCTTCCAGTTCCTGGACCAGACCGAGGACGCGATCCGCTCGCGGCTCGCGAAGCTGCG
>JASHWL010000093.1 GCA_030044105.1 Thermoplasmata archaeon | reverse complement strand
CGAGGGCGTGCCCGATGTCTCGTCCGCGGCCGCGCGGGCCGGGCTCTCGGGCTTCGGCCCCGGCGAGCTGGCCGCGATCGTCGACCGCGTGGTCAAGGCGAACCTCGCGCTCCTTCGGGAGCGGGGACCGGAAGCGTTCTCGCCGCTCATGGGCGACGTGATGCGCGAGGTCCGCGGCCGCCGGGACGGGCAGGAGGTCGCCGCGGCGCTGCGCCGCGCCATCGCCCGCGAGATCGGCGACGCGGAGCCCTGAGGGTCGCGGGAGACATAGGGACGTGACGCGGACGGGGCCGCGGGGTCCGCTCCGGGCGGTCGTGACCGACATCGACGGGACGGTCACCGACCGCGAGCGGCGCTTGGACCCGGTCGCGGTGCGGTGGATCCGCCGGCTCGAGGACCGCGGGATCCCCGTCATCCTCGCGACGGGGAACGTGCTGCCGATCGCGCTCGCCTTCCATCGCTCGCTGGGCCTCTCGGGCCCGATCGTCGCGGAGAACGGCGGCCTGATCTACCGGAAGACCGGGGACCGGGAGACCGTGGAGCGGCTCGCCGACCGCGCGATCGCCCGTCGCGCCTTCCTCCGGCTCCGCCGGAGCGGACTCGCCGTCCGGCCGCTGTTCACGGACCGGTGGCGGGAGACCGAGGTCGCGATCGAGTCGGACGTCCCGATCCGCGCGGTCCGCCGGGTGCTGCGCGGCTCGGGGGTCCGGGCCGAGCCGACCGGCTACGCGATCCACCTGCTCCAGGAGGGCCGCGGCAAGAAGGCCGCGCTCGACCGCGTGCTCGCCGAGCGGGGCTGGACCCTGGGCGACTGCGTGGTGCTGGGCGACGGCGACAACGACGCGGCGATGCTTCGCGCCGCGGGCTTCGGGGTCAGCTTCGCGTCGGGCAGCGCGGCGGCGCGCCGGGCCGCCCGGTACGTCACCCGGGCCTCGTACTCCGCCGGTTTCGTCGAAGGGCTTAAGGCCAGCACCGTGTTGGCACGGCGGAGTTCCTCGCCGGGAGGGAACTAAACGTGCTAGTCGGTCAGTGCGCGCGCTGCGGAGCGCCGGCCACGCTCGGCTGCACCGTGTGCGGACGGACCTTCTGCCGCGCGTGCCTGGACTCGGAAGAGCGCATGTGCGCGGACTGCGCCGCGGCGCAGAAGAACGCGAAGGGACCGGTCGCGGCCCGCATCCCCCCGTCCCGGCGGATCGCCGGGCGCGCCCAGGCCCGGGCCGGTCGGGCTCAGTAGTCCGAGCCGGGCAGCACGAGGCGCCCGCGGGGCGTCGCACGGGCCACCGCGATCATGCCCGCGCCGACCAGGCCGGTCATGATCCCGAAGCCGAGCGCGGCCCACGCGTAGGTCCCCATCGTCCGCCCGAACCAGATCCCGGCGACGGTCATCCCGTCGGTCGGCGCCATCCAGTGGAGGCCCAGGTTCAGCAGGACCCCGAGGCCCCATCCCAGGAAGACCAGGGTGCCGGCCGCGACGAAGTAGCCCGCCCGCTCATCGCCGCCGTAGTCCGTCGGAGGCACCGCCGGCGTCTCCTGGATATCGACCACGGCCGGCGCTGGGGACAGGGGGTATAGGCTTTGCTCTGGACCCGTCCGGTGACGGTCGAAACGTAACCCCCGGCTCCCGTGCAGCGGACCTTATTAGGGAGGGCCCGGGGCTCGCGGTACCGTCGCCCGGACAGGGGACGGGAACCTCGTGATTCCGACGGACCTGGTCAACAACCTGTGGGTCCTGCTCGCGGGTCTCCTCGTCTTCCTGATGACGATCGCCGTCGGCTTCCTCGAGGTCGGGGAGCTCGGGGAGGAGCTCTCGTTCAGCCTGTACAAGACCGTGCTCTTCACGGGCCTCGCGCTGGTCGTGATGGCGATCGTCGGGTTCAACACGGCGTTCGCGCCGACGTGGATGGGCGTGATCGGGAACCCGTTCTACGCTCCGGGATTCTTCCTCGGAGGCTTCACGAGCAGCGCGGCGAACCCGGCGACCGACGTCTGGTGGTCGGTGACCGGTTCCGGCCTCACGACGGGGGTCTACTTCCTCTTCGAGACCGCCTTCGCCGCGGTCACCCTCGCGCTCGTGGGGGTCGTGTTCTTCCGGAAGCTGAAGCTCTCCGCGGTGGTCGGCTACTCCGTCGTCTACTTCGTCTTCCTCTGGAACCTCCCGGCCGCCTGGATCTGGAACCCGTCCGGCTGGCTCGCCAAGCTCGGGATGGTCGATTTCGCCGGCGGGCTGGTCGTCCACGGGGCGGCGGGCGCCGCCGGCCTCGGGGTCATGTACCAGATCTGGCGGGAGGAGCGCGCGCGGGGCGCGAAGGAGGCGATCCCCGTGCCGCTCCGGGTGAGCCCGGGCTGGATCACGCTGGGCATCCTGCTGCTCTGGCTCGGCTGGTTCGGCTTCAACCCGGGCTCGGTGCTCGCGTTCAACGACGAGGCGGTCGTGGTGGTCCTGACCACCTTCCTCGCCGCGGCCGTGGCCCTGTTCTCGCTCACCGCCACGCTCTGGCTGCTCGGTGGCAGCCGGCCGAGCCTCCTGAACGCCGTCAATGGGATCCTGATGGGCCTGATCGTGATCACCCCGCTCGCCGGCTTCGTCAGCCCGGGCAGCGCGATCGTCCTCGGGGTGCTCTGCGGCCCGGTGTTCTGGATCGGGGATCGGATCTTCGCGCGCTTCCACTGGTACACCGACCCGGTGGGGCTGCTCCCCGGCCACCTCATGGGCGGCCTCTTCGGGGTCTCGATGATCGCGTTCTTCGCCCAGACGCAGTTCGCGCACGCGTCCGGGGCCACGTCGCTCCCGAACGGGCTCCTGTTCGGGGGCGGCACCGCCGCGCTCCACCAGCTCGGGATCGAGGAGCTCGGCATCGTGGCGGTGATGCTCGTGATCTTCGTGCTGTCGTTCGTGGTGGCGTGGCTGCTGGCGGCCGGCCTGCACGGGATCACCGACCCCGCGCACCCGCCGGCGGCCTGAGCCGCGGGGTCGCCGCTCAGCCGAACCCGGTGATCGCCTTCGGGTCCTTCGCGCCCGGCCGGAGCGGCGGCTTCCGCAGCTCCTTCGGGCACTCGACCAGGCGCACGAGCGGCGCCGACTGCACGATGTAGGCCGGGAGCCCCGTGTTGGGATCGTTGCCCGCCCGCAGGATGTTCATGATCTCGAGCCGGACCTCGACCACCGAGCCGTCCTTGAGCTTCAGGCGGACCTTGCCGTCGCCGCCCACGGTCTCGTAGTCGACGATCTCCGCGTTGGAGAGGTCGGGCGGCGGTCCCCCGGGGCTTCCCATCATCGCGCGCCCCGAGCGGCGACCCGGGTCTTCAGCAGCGCCCGCGGGTCCTCCCCGCCGACGGTGAGCCCGAGCGACACGCACGTCCCGATCACCTGGTTCACGCGCTCGTCCGCGGTCCGGCCCTGCAGCTCGTCGCCCTTCGCCTCGGCGATCCGCCCGACCGCCTCGAGGCTCACGTCGCCGACGACCTCCGTCTTCGGCTTGCCGGACCCCTTCTCCTTCTTGGCCTCCTTCAGGAGCAGGGCGGCGACCGGCGGCCGACCGACCGCGAGCGTGAACTGGCGCGTGTTCGGGTCGACCCGGATGATGACCGGGACCCGCATGCCGGCGAACTGCTTGGTCTCCTCGTTGATCTTCGCGACGACCTGGCCGACGTTCACGCCGAGCGGACCGAGGGCGCTGCCGAGCGTCGCCCCGGCGGCGGCCTTCCCGCCCTCCACCAGGACGCTGACCTCAACTGCCACTCTTCCCGCCTCCCCGCTCGAGCATGCGCACGTGGTCGCCCCGGACCGTGACCGGGATCGGCACCACCGCCTCGATCAGCTCCACCGTGATCTCCTCCTTCGTCTGGTCGATCTTCTTGACGCGCGCCTTCTCGCCCTTGAACGGACCCGAGATGAGCTCGACGATCGCGCCCTCGACGAACCCTTCGACCGTGATCTTCGGGACCAGGAGCGGCTCGACCTCCTTGAGGGTCGTCTCGCCCTCGACCAGGCCCCGCGCCTTCCGGATCCCCTTGAGCATCTCGCGCACGCCCTCGAAGCTCATGCCCTCCGCGAAGACGTAGCCGCGGAGCGACGAGGGCACCAGGAGCGCGAACACGACGTCCGGCTTGTCGTCCGTGCGCGCGAGCAGCGTGTCCGCGACCTCGCGCTCGTAGCCGCGGCTGGTCTTGATCGCGAGCACGGCCTGGCGCGCGACCGAGGCGAGCGTGAGGCGCAGCGGCGCGCCGCCGTCGCCGTCGGCGACGCTGAGGCGGACCTCGACGCGGTCGCCGTAGCGCACGCCGACCGGCGCCGTGATCTCGAAGGAGAGCGGAACGCCCGCGCCCGGCGGGATCGTCACCGGCGCGGTGATCTTCCGCGCGAAGAGGTCCACCGCCGTCTTCTTCCCGGGCGGGACCCACCGCACGGGCCACTCCGCGCCCTCCCCCGGGTACGTGGAGGTGTACGCGACCTCGACGCTCACCGGCACGGTCAGCGGCTCACCGGCCTTGCTCGTGAGCACGGCGCTGAGCGTGGTGACCGTCCCCGCGGTGACCTCGCGCGCGGTGTCGTCGGCCGCCTTGAGCGTCAGGAAGGTGGAGACCTGCGGCTTCGGGGCCACCGGTACCGGCGCCGCGGGCGCGGCCGCGGCCGGGACGGCCGCCGCCTCCGTCCGGCGGGGCGGTGCGTCGGCGGGTCCGCCCGACAGGAGACCGATGCCCTCGTCGTCGTCCGGGTGCTCTGCCATGCTCTGGACCGGAGGGCGCGGAACCTACAGACCCGAGAAGACGTTTGCCCAGATCCAGGGGCCCGCCTGGGAGAAGAAGATGTAGAGCGCGAACCCGGTGAGGCCGATCAGGACCGCCCCGATCCACGTGACCTCGAGCACCTTCACGTACTCCTCGGAGGTCGGCCGCCGGGCCATCCGGAGGATGCGCCCGTACTTGCCGTGGCCCAGCGAGCGGAGGCGTCCGTCGAACGTCTCCTGCGCGTGCCGGGCGCGGTCGAGGAAGGCCATGGGGTTCACCTACCGTGGAGCGCCGGGCCGTCCCGGGAGCGGGCCCCGGGCGGTGTCCGACGGGGTCCCCCGACCGTGGGGGCGTATATGAAGGTCGTCCTGCGGGTCGTCACGCCGACCCCCCCTCCCGGGAGGAGAAGGCGCCACGGTTCTTGAACCGTTGTCCCGACGGACGCGGCCCGACCGGGCCCGATCCGAGCCGGGCCCTACCGCACGTTCTCGATCTCGTCGCGGGCCGTGGCCGGACGCCCCTTGCCCGGCGCGGTCGGTGGGGAGGACCCGAAGATCTGCGGCGACTTCACGCCCGTGACCACGAGCATCACGCGGATCGTGCTCTGCATCGTCGGGTCGACCGCGGCCCCCCAGATGATGCGGGCGGTCGGACTGATCGTCTTCTGGACGACCTCCGCGGCCTTCTGGGCCTCGCTGACGGTCATGTCGGGGCCGCCGGTGACGTTGATGAGGGCGCCGGTGGCGCCCGCGATGTCGACGTGGAGGAGCGGGGAGTTGATCGCCTCGAGGACCGCGTCCTCCGCCCGGTTGTCGCTCTCGGACTCGCCGATCCCGATGAGCGCGACGCCGCCGCCCTTCATGATCGTGCGGAGGTCGTTGAAGTCGAGGTTCACGAGGCCGGGCCGGGTGATGATCTCGGTGATCCCGCGGATCGCGCGGGCGAGCACCGAGTCCGCGACCTTGAACGCCGTCTGGATCGGGAGGCGCGGGACCAGCTCGAGCAGGCGGTCGTTCGGGATCGTGATGACGGTGTCGATGCTCCCGCGCAGCCGCTCGAGGCCCCACATCGCGTTCTCCGCGCGGACGAGGCCCTCGGACGCGAACGGCAGGGTGCAGACCGCGATCGTGAGAGGATTGCCGCCGTTGGCGTCCTTCGCGGCCTGCGCGACGACGGGCGCCGAGCCGGTGCCCGTCCCGCCGCCGAGCCCGAGCGTGATGAACACCATGTCGGAGTTCTGGAGCGCCTTCTTGATCTCGTCCTCCGCCTCGCGGGCCGCCTGCTCGCCGACCTGCGGGAGCGCGCCGGCGCCGAGGCCCCGCGTCAACCGGCGGCCGAGCAGGATCTTCTTCGGCGCGTGGATCGTGAGCAGGTGCTGCGCGTCGGTGTTGCACGCCATCATGTCGGCGCCGGCGAGCCCCTCCTCCGCGAGCCGATTGATCGTGTTGCAGCCGCCGCCGCCGCACCCGACCACTTTGATGTTCGTCTTGAGCGAGGCGAGGACCGCCTCCAGCTCCGCGTCGTCGTTCGAGGGCGGCGGCGGAGCCTCCGGCGCGCGCTTCGAATCGGTGGGAAGGTGGGACAAGATCTCCTGAGCCAGCGGTCGCATCACGGCGGTAACCCTACCGCCCGAAGAGAAGGGTCTCCATTATAAAGCGTCGGTCGGACTCGCCCTCGAAAATGGAGTTCGCAGCGTGGGCGCCTCGCTACGAAGAGATCCGACGGGAGTTCGCCTTCCCGATGGAGGCGGAGGAGCGCGCGGCGCGCCGGCTGACCGAGCTCCTTCCCCCGCCGGCCCGGACGGGGGGCCTCGCGCGCGCCGCGGAGCGGCTCCGCGGCCGCGAGGTCGTCGTGGTCGGCCTGGCGCCGCGGGCGGGACCCCCGCCGATCTGGCGCCTCGCCTCCCAGCAGCCCGCCCCGACCGTGGTCGCCGCGGACGGCGCGACGGCCCCCTGTCTCGATGCGGGGATCGTCCCCGCGGTCATCGCCACCGACCTCGATGGGCCGATCCCCACCGAGATCGCGGCCAACCGGCGGGGCAGCCTGGTGGTCGTGCACGCGCACGGGGACAACCTTCCGGCGCTCGAGGAGTGGGTCCCGCAGTTCCCCGGCGCGCTCGCCGGCTCCTGGGCCGGACCCCCGACCGACGCGCTGCTGGACGTGGGCGGATTCACCGACGGCGACCGGGCCGCCTGCCTCGCCGAGCACGTGGGGGCCCGCCGGATCCTGCTGTGGGGCTTCGAGCCGGAAGCGGTGGAAGAGGCCAGCCCCGCGGAGGCCGAGCGCAAGCGCGCGAAGCTGCGCTGGGCGGGACGGATCCTCACCGACCTCGCGCGGTCGAGCCCGGTCCCGATCCTCGCGTGGCGCCGGGACGGCTCCCTCGCCCCCTACGCCGGGGGCATCTCCGACGCGTCGACCAGGTAGACCACGTTCGGTCCGCTCGCGTAGATCGGGACGAACGGCGCCGACTGGAACCACCGGAGCGCCGCCGCCGAGAGCGGGAGCGCGGCCCCGGACGGGACCAGCGCCACCCCCGTGTGCATGACCGAGTCGACGACCACGAGATCGATCGGGCGGCCGGGAGCGTTCGGCGCGTCCGACGAGGCCAGCTCGGCGCGGGCCTGCGACCAGTTCGATCCCGTGAACAGGGCCGGCGTCGAATCCCACGTCGCGGGATTGCCGTCGAACCCGAAGATCATCGAGCTCAGCCGATGGTCGCTCGCGACCACCGCCGTGGGGGGTTCGGCGATCCCGATCCACATCCAGAGCCCCGAGTCCGCGTGGGTCAGCCCCTCCTCGAAGCCCCCGAAGTCGGCCTGCGGCGGGTAGACGATCGCGGCGTTCGCCGCGAGGAGGACCGTGATCCCGACGACGCCCGCGAGGAAGGCGCGGCGGCCGGCCCGGTCGTGGACCCGCGCGAGCAGCCGCGCGGCCCCGATCGCGACCAGGAGGCCGAGGGGGATGAACAGGTACTCGGCGTGCCGCGCCGGCGGCAGGGCGGACGCGAGGCTGGCGCCCGACGTGCCCGAGATCGCGCCCGATGCGAGCGTGAGGCCGGCGGACAGGGCCACGGCGCCGATCCAGGTGATCGCGAACGGCCCCAGCCGGGCGGGTCGGGGCGCGCGCCGGCTCCCGGACGCGAACAGCGCGAGGACGATCACCGGCGAGAACCAGAGGATCGCGCTCACGGTCGTCGTCTGCATCGTGCCGGGGATCGGAACGACGAGCAGCACCGCGATGCCGCCGAACACGCCGACCGCGATGATCAGCGCGTCCCGCACCACGCTGCGGTCCGTCGGGAGCCGCACCCAGAGCTTCGGCGAGGGGCGCCGGGACCGTCGCCACCAGATCAGGAGCGCGCACCCCAGCAGCGCGAGGAGGGCGGCCCCCTCGAACCCGGCGAACAGCTCGGGCGTGGGCGGCGGGTGCCGGAACACCGTGTCGATCACCTTCGCGACGAACGAGGTCGTGCCGAAGAACCAGAACACGAAGGTCGCCGTGACGAAGCCGCCGAGGAAGACGAGCTCGCGCAGCGGGAAGCGTCGGCTCCACAGCCCCGGGCGCCAGAGCTCGAGCAGGACGAGTCCGCCGAGCGCTCCGAGCACGAAGAAGTACGAGGAGAGGTGGTGCGTCACGATCAGCGCGCCGCTCGTCAGCGCGAGCGGCAGGTACCAGCGCGCGTCGCGCCGGCCTTCGACGAACATCCAGATCCCGGCCACCGCGAGGAAGTCCCCGAGCGCGAGCGGCGCCGGGTGCGCGATCGAGAACAGCCGGGGCATCGCGACCGAGGCGAAGCCCGCGCCGAGCAGCGCCACCGGGTCGTACGGATAGATCCGGCGGAAGAGAAGGAACAGCGGGAAGACCGAGAGGACGGAGACCACCGGGACGATCACCGTGAGCGCCGTGAACGGTCCGAGCCCGAGCGCCTCCGACCCCGCGCCGGCGAGGAGGAAGATCCCGGGGAAGTCCGGGTACGCCGTCCCCCAGCCGCCGTACGCGCTCCCCGTCGGCACCCGCCCGGTCGCGACGAGGTCCGCGGTCAACCGGAAGTACTCCCCCGAATCCGAGCCGAAGACCGCGTAGGAGAGGTACGGCTCGAGGGCGAGGAAGACCAGGAAGATCGTGAGCCCGAACAGCAGGCAGAGGATCTCCGGGCGGAGCGGGGGCGTCCGGTCGGACGCGCCCGGGGACGTGGCCGCGGGGCCCGCCACCATGCTCATCGACGGCGCGGGAACGGCGGTCCCGCCTATAGGTGTCGGTCTCGACGCGCCGCCGGGGCCGGACCCTCGAAAATCGACGCCATATCCATAAATAGAGGGGCTTGGTGCGGCCGAAGCGAGGCGCCGAGGGATGCCGTCGTCCCGCCGTCAGAAGCCGAAGGCGAGGACGCCGGCGCGTCCCGCGAAGGCGGCGCCCAAGAAACCGGCCGCGAAGAAGCCCGCCCCCAAGCCCGCGGCGAAGGGATCCAAACCCCGCCCCTCGGGGGCGAAATCCCCCGGCGCCGCGCGCGCGGAGCCCGAGGCCGCCCCGACGCCGCCGCGCCCGACGGGCCGGGTCCATGTCCTCTCGCTCTCGTTCGTCCGCGACGGAGACGAGTTCCTCGCGCGGATGGAGACCGACGGCGGCCAGATCACGGAGCTGAAGAACCGGTCGCTGGACCAGCTGCTGACCCTCGTGGCGAGCGAGCTCGAGGACCTGCTCGAGTGAGCCGGCCTAGCTCATCGACCCGGTCCGGCCAGGGCGGCGCTCGGGCAAGAGCCCCTCGGTGACCTGGTAGGTGCGCCGGCGCCGGGCGCCGGTGAGCTCGACCGCCTCGACCGGATCGCGCGAGAGCCAGCCTGACGGATAGCGACGGACCACATCCACCCGAAGGTCGGCGAGGGGCGGGAACGTGCGACGGCGTCCGGTCCACTCGACGACGATGACGGCCGCGGCTCCGACCTCGATCGCCCGCGGCGCGGGACCGAGCGTGACCACGCTGCCGCCGATCGCGAGCAGCGCGGCGAGGCCGGTGAAGAGGTAGAGCCCGTCGGTCGCGGTCGCGCTCGTGCCGCCGGGCGAGAGGCGGTCGAGGGCGACGAAGCCGAGGTACATCGCGAGCAGCGCGCCGAGGTAGATCGTCGTGAGTCGCAGCGCGCGCTGGCGGCCGGCGCGGTTCTCGCGCCGCTCGATCGAGCGCGACGGAGCGGAGGCGTCCGGCACCGGCGGGGCCGAGGGCTCCGGTCCCGGCGCCACCGCGGCCGGCGGGGACCGGGGGATGCGGACGGCACGGGGAGTCGCCACGAGCGCCTCCCGGATTCAGGGTGGTCCCGCGGGCTTAAACCTGCCCTCGGACCGTGCGGGCCATGCCGAGCCGGACGGAGTATCTCGTGATGCAGACGAAGGCGCCCCGCGAGTTCGTGAACCTGACCGAGCGCGTGCGGGCGGTCGTCCGCGCGAGCGGGGTGACCGAGGGGCTCGCGCTGGTCTCCTCGATGCACATCACGGCCGCGGTCTACGTCAACGACAACGAGACCGGCCTCCTGAGCGACATCGCGGCGTGGGCGGACCGGCTCGCACCGCCGGGGGACTACGCGCACCACCGGACCGGCGAATCGAACGGGGACGCCCACCTGAAGAACCTCCTCCTGGGCCACCAGGTGGTCCTGCCGGTCTCGAAGGGCGATCTCGATCTCGGCCCGTGGGAGCAGGTGTTCTACGCGGAGTTCGACGGCCAGCGGCCGAAGCGTGTGATCGTGAAGGTCGTCGGCGACTGAGGCGTCACGCCTCGAGATGCGTGTCGGGCTCCGGCGTCGCCGCGGCCGGCCGCGGCAGCGGACGGTCGAGGTCGACGATCGGCACTTTGCGCGCGATCTCGGCCGCCATGGCCGAGCAGCTCGACGGCGGCACCGGCCGGAGCGTGTAGCCCGGGAGCGCGAGGTCGTAGGTCACGACCTTCTTCTCGGCGATCGTCTCCCAGACGGCGCGGAACACGCGGTCCGCCGCCTCGGCCTCGCCGAGGTGCCGGAGGAGGAGCTCGACGCAGAGGATCTCCGCGACGGGGTCCGCCTTGTCGAGCCCGGCGTATTTCGGAGCGGAGCCGTGGACCGGCTCGAAGACGGCGAGGTCCTCGCCGTACAGCGCGCCCGGCGCGACCCCGAGGCCGCCCGCGAGCCCGGCGGCGAGATCGGAGAGGATGTCCCCGAAGAGGTTCGTGGTCACGAGGACATCGTAGTCCTCGGGCTTCTTGGCGAGCTGCATGCACATGTTGTCGATCAGGCGCTCGTCCGCGAGGAGGTCCGGGTACTTCGGGGCCATCTCTCGGAACGCCGTCTGGAACAGCGCGCCCGTCGTCTTCATGATGTTCGCCTTGTGGACCGCCGTCACGTGCTTGCGGCGCTGCCGGCGCGCGAGCTCGAAGGCGAACTTGCAGATCCGGTCCGACGCCTTCCGCGTGATGATGTTGACCGTCTCGGCCGCGCTGTGCTCCCGGTCGACCCAGTGCTCGACGCCCGAGTAGAGGCCCTCGGTCGCCTCGCGCACGACGATGAGATCGGTCTCGGGGAACCGGGTCCCCTCGCCCGCGATCGCGCGCGCGGGCCGGACCGAGGCGTAGAGGTCCAGCTGCTGGCGGAGCGCGACGTTCACGGAGCGGAAGCCGCTCCCGATCGGGGTCGTGATCGGACCCTTGAGCGCGAGGCGGTTCTTGCGGATCGACTCGAGCACGCCGTCCGGCATCGGGTTGCCCGACCGCTTGATCGCCTTCTCGCCGGCCTCCACGACCTCCCACTCGAACGACACGCCGGTCGCCTCGGCGACCTTGAGCGCCGCCGTGGTGACCTCGGGTCCGATCCCGTCGCCCGGGATCAGGGTGACGCGGTAGGTCATGGTGTTCGGGCCGGGCCGAGCGACGCCCGCATTTAAAGCCGCCCGCGGGCCGGCGCGTCAGCTCGGGTGCGCGGCGGCCGGCAGCTGGCGGAGGACCGCGCGCATGACCCGGTCGCGGACGAGCCCGTCGTCGAGGACGCGGGTCGAGACCAGGATCACGCCGTCCCACGTGGTCGGCGAGATGTCGGCGACCTCGATCCGGACCGCCGGTCGCCCCGCCTCGTCGGGGAAGCCGCCGCGGATCTCCGCGAGCGCGCCCTCGACCGTCTTCACGTCCACGCTGAGCGGGAACGTCATCCGGACCCGATGGAGCTTCGGCACCCCGGGATGGGGCTGCGTGAGGAGCGCCGCGAGCACGATCGAGTTCGGCACCTTCGCGAGGCCGCCGGCGTCGAGGCGCAGGATCGTGTAGAGCAGCTCGACGTCCTCGACGACGCCCGCGTAGGACGGGTAGACCATCTCGTGCGGGTAGCTCGGGGGGAACGCCCCGTAGCTCGACGAGATGATGCTCACCCGGTCGCCGGGATGGAACGGGCTCGCGACCACGAGGAGCAGGCCCGCGAACACGTTCGCGAGCACGGTCTGCGCGGCCAGGCCGAGGACGATGCCCGCGAAGGCGCTCCCGAGGAAGATCGCCTCGATCGAGACCCCCGCGAGGTGCGAGAGCGCGAGGATCGCCGCGGTCGCGATCAGGATGTTGATGAAGATGCGGATGGTCGCTCCGTGGTGCAACTGGCCCTGGCGCCGGAGCACCGCGTTCACCGCGCTCGTGAACGCGCGGGCCGCGGCCCACGCCACGAGCAGGATCGCGCCCGCCTCCAGGGCGAGCACCTCGAGCTGCGTGAGGCCGTGGAAGAGGCGCTGGTTGAACTCGACGAACGTGAGGTACAGCACGACGGAGAGCACGACGACCAGCAGCAGGTTCCGGATCAGCGTGCCGAGGGGCCGGGGCTCCTCGTCGGCCATCGCTGGGCCGAGGGAGGGGCCCCCTTAGCCCTTTCCCGAGGTGAACGGTGCGATTATTAGAATTCTTATAACAGTTAGTCATCCTAGAATCGATGCTCGCTGTCCCCCACGCCGAGGTCCTGTCGCGCGACTGGGTGCCGCCGGTGGTGCTGGGCCGGGAGGCGGAGGTGGCGGACGCGGTCCGCCGGCTCGACGCCCCCGCACCCCGCGCACCGCCCCCGTGGATCGTCGGCATCGCCGGGGCGCGGGGGTCCGGGACGAGCGCGGTCGCCCGTCGGGCGGCGCGCGAGGTCGCCGACCGCCTGCGCGCGACGTCGGTCGACCCGCCTCCGCGCACGATCGCGGTCCGGGTCGCCGGATGCCGCGGCACGCACGGGGTCGCGACCGCGCTCCTGCGCGTCCTCGACGAGGGATTCGAGGGCCGGGGGTTCCCGGTCGCCGAGATCCTCGCCGGATTCCTGCGACGGATCCGGCGCGCGGGCCGACCGTTGGTCCTGGTCCTCGACGACGTGTACGGCGGCGGGCCGAGCGTGGCGCCGATCGTGCGCGCGCTGGGCAACCCGGATCGCTTCCTTCCCGAGGGCGAGTCGGGCCTCCCGCCGCTCTGGGCGATCGTCGTGGGCCCCCCCGAAGCGCTCGCGCGATGCGACCAGGAGCTGGAGGGCTCCGGCCGCCTCGCCCCGTTCGTCCCGGTCGGATCGTACGGCCTCCGCGCGCTCCGCGCGATCGTCGACGACCGGGTGCGGCGGGCCCTCGGACGCGCCCCACCCCCCGACCTGATCGATCGCGTGGTCGCCGCGTCGGTCGCGTCCGGAGGAGGCGCGGTCCGCGCCATCGATCTCGTTCGACGCGCGCTGCTCGGTCCGGAGTACCGCGCCGACGGGCGTCCCCGGGGCTCCCTTGGCACCGGGGAGGCCATCGCGGTCGAGCCGAGCGTGGTGCGCGCGATCGAGGACGCGGCCCGAGGGGTCGAGGCGGTCGTGGGGGACGTGCGCCGGCTGGAGGCGCTCTACGCCCGGGAGACCGGGGCTCGCCCGCTGCCCCCGACGACCCTGTGGCGACGGATCGTCCGGCTGGAGCAGGCCGGGTACGTTCGGCGCGAGGTGCGCCCCGGCGGGGTCGGGGGAACCCGGTCGCTCGTGCGCCTCATGGCGCCCGTCGACGAGTGGGTGCTCAGCCCGGGTGCTCGGGGAACTCGTCCAGCGTCCGGCCCGTGGGACGGCGAGGGGCCGGCGCCGGGGCCGGACGGGCCGTGGGGTGGCCCGCGCTCTCCGTGGCCGACGGACGACGGAGCTGCGTGAGCACCATCTCCGCGAGCCGTGGCGAGTGCAGGGCCTGCGCGACCCGGTCGAGGGGCGCCTGCCGCAGCGACTCGCGGTCGACGTACCCGGCCGCGTAGAGCCAGCGGGCGCGGACCCGTCCGACGCCGCGGAGGCGGACCAGATCGAGGAGGTCCTCGGTCACGCCGTAGCGGACCCGCAGGGCGAGGTCGTCGATCGGCCGGCTCACGCGCCGCTGGAAGCGGGCCGCGAGCCGGCCCATCGCGAAGAGGAGCCACTCGGCGTCCTCGACCTTCGCGCGCAGGTCGCCCGCGCCGATGCCGAAGCGCTCGGAGATCTCGACGATCGGGGTCTCCCGGATCCACGCCTCGAGCACGCTCGCGGTCTTGAGGGTCGCGAGGAAGCTGTCGATCTCGAGTTCGAGCGGCGCCTCCTGCGGCTTGACGAGGAGCTCCTCGGCCTCGTCGACGTACCGGTTCATCAGATCCGGCTCCTCGCCCCGCCGGAGGAACAGCGACGGCAGGTCGGGCGTCGCGGCGATCGCGGCGAGGAGCGCGAACGGCCGGACCCCGAGCGGGGCGCGCTCGAGCACGCCCCGGAGCACGATCGCGCTCAGCGGATCGAGGTAGAGCTGGCTCGTCAGCGATCCGAACGGTGTCGCGGCGAGGTCGCGCCCGGGCGCGAGGAGCTCGTGCTCCTCCAGGAATCGGCGAACGTTCGCCACGTGGTCGCGCAGCTCATCGAGCGGGAGCGTCTGCCCGTAGAACGTCGCGGCGAAGAACGACTCGAGCTCCTCCTCGGACCGGACCGCCCCGCTCGCGACGAGCGCGAGCACGTGCATCCGGAGCGCCGGCTCCGAGGCCAGCCGGCTCACCACGGTCTCGGGCGGCGCCGACAGGTACCGGTCCATGAGCCGGTCCTCCTCGTCGGGGGTCCGGGCGACGAGCAGCGCCTCCCCGTAGGCATCGAAGCGGGGGCGCCCGGCCCGGCCGAGCATCTGGTGGACCTCGGTCGCGGCGATCGGCGCCTGCATGCCGAGGTGGTCGTCGTAGCGCATCGTGTCGCGGACGATCACGCGGCGCGCCGGCAGGTTGATGCCGGCGGCGAGGGTCGGCGTCGCGACCAGCACCTTCAGCACGCGGTCGCGGAACGCCCGCTCGACGATGCGACGCTCCGGGTTCGTCAGCGAGGCGTTGTGGAACGCGGTGCCGTGCGGCATCAGCTCCGCGAGCCGGCGGAACCCTTCGGTCTCCTCGTCCGACCCCTCGGAGAGCTCTTCGACCGCGGCGCGCGCGCGGGCGCGGTCCTCGGCGCTCAGGCCGGCCCGCACCGTCGGTCGGAGCGCATCGGCGACCTGCTCGCTCGCCTTGCGGGTGTTGACGAAGACGAGCGCCTGGCCCCCTTCGCGCAGGATCGAGCCGACCAGGCGTGGGAGCGCCTCGGTCGCCCCCTCGATGTCGCGCGTCGAGAGGTCGCTGAACGTGATCCGCCCGTCGTAGTACACGCCGGTCTTGAGCGGCACGGGGCGGTACTCGCTCGCGATGTGGCGGGCCCGGAGCCAGGCCGCGACCTCCTCCGAGTTCCCGACGGTGGCCGAGAGCGCGACCACCTGGAGATCCGGGTACGAGCGGCGCAGCCGGGTCAGGCTGACCTCGAGCGTGGGCCCGCGCTCGGGATCGCGCATCAGGTGCACCTCGTCCGCGACCACGACGCCGAGCCGGTCCAGCCAGGGGCTCCCGCGCCGCAGGAGGCCGTCGGCCTTCTCGCTCGTCGCGACCAGGACGTCCAGCGA
>JASHWL010000092.1 GCA_030044105.1 Thermoplasmata archaeon | reverse complement strand
GCCATCAGGCCGCCTCCTTGAGGTGGGCGCGCTCGATGAGGTAGATGCCGTCCTGGAAGACGCGGGGATCGTAGTCGCGGATGTGGGTCGCGCGCTCGATGTTCGCGGCGCTCTGGCCGACCTGCTCCACGTCGTGGCCCGAGAGGATCACGAGATCGCCCTCGACCGCGGCCTGGGTGCCGGGCCGCAGCCGCGTCGAGCGCGGGAACTTCTCGCCGAGGAAGTTCTCGATCACCAGCTCCTCGCCGCGGACGGAGACCTTCATCGGGAAGTGGGCCGCGACGACCTTCATCCGCGCCTCGACGCCGAGCGTGAGCCCGCCGGCGAGGTTGCGGAGGTGCGCGGCCCAGGTCTTGAGCAGCGACTGCGCGCGCTTGCGCCCGGGCGGGATCTTGAGCCGCAGCGTCGCGGTCCCGGCCTCGGTCGTGAGCTCGAGCACGTCGGAGGGGAACGGGCGCTCGATCGATCCCAGGGGGCCCTTGGCCGAGAGCCGGCCCGGCCGGACCGTGAAGGCGACCTTCGGTGGCAGGGCGATGGTCTCGCGGGCGCGGTCGGTCTCAGTAGACATAGGCCAGCAGCCGACCTCCGATCTTGAGCTCCCGCGCCTCACGGTGCGAGAGGACGCCGCGGTTCGTGGAGAGGACGAGGATCCCGAAGTCCTGGGCGGGCAGGAAGCGCGCCTCGTAGCGCTCGAGGCGGCCGTACGGCACGGAGAGCCGCGGCTTGATGACGCCGCAGGCGTTGATGCGGCGGGAGAGGCGGACGTCGTACGTCCCGCCCCGGCCGCCCGGCACGAACGTGAACTCCTCGATGTACTGGTGCTCGCGGAAGATGCGGAGCACCTCCGCGATCAGCTTCGAGGTCGGCGCGATCGCGACGTTCGGCTTCCCGTCGAAGTCGGCGTGGCCGAGCGTGACGAGGGCGTCGTTGAGCAGGTCCTGTCGCACGATCGTCCCCTCCTACTGGTACTTGCGGAACCCGAGGTCCATCGCGACCTCGCGGAAGCACTGCCGGCACAGGTGCAGCCCGTAGCGCCGCACGATGCCGCGCTTGCGGTCGCACCGCAGGCAGCCGTCCTTCCGTCCGAAATGCTTCTTCGGCTTCATCGGCTCACTCCAGCACCTTCACCTGGAACTGGGCCTCCAGGTAGGCGCGCGTCTCGGCGGGCGTCGAGCGGAGGGCGTGGGGGATCGGGCGCGAGCGGGCCCGCCGGGTCCGGATGCGGTAGCCGGTCCGCCCCAGCTCGACCGCGACGTCCATCCCGTGGATGCCGATCTTGGGATCGTACTTCATGCCGGTGAAGTCGGTGTAGTCGGCGATCCCGAACGAGAAGTTCCCGTTGCGATCGATCGAGTCGATGTCCAGCTGGCGGTCCCGCGCCTCGAACGCGCGGCCGAGGAAGTCGACGGCCACGGCGCCGCGGAGCGTGACCTTGGCCCCGATCTCCTGGCCCTTGCGGATGCCGAAATCGCGGTTGGTCGAGTGGGCCCGCGTCGCGACGGGCGTCTGGTGGGTGATCATCTGGAGGACCTTCTCCGCCTTCGTGCGGTTCTCGCCGGACTCGCCGACGCCCGCGTTCACGACGATCTTGATGATGCGGATCGCCCGGTGCGGGTTCGCCGGGGCGGGGGCGCTCGCGGGGGCGGGAGCCGTCGCGCTCACCGGTCGACCCCCTCGGAGACGGTGACCTCGGGCGCGGTCTGGCCGACGACGAAGACGTACTCCTTGATCGTCGAGAACCCCTCCTTGAAGTGGACGAGGTTCGGCTGGGACGAGTTGCGCACCTCGATGCGCTCCACGCGCGCGAGCTCCCCGACGTGGGACCCGCCCGCGACGTAGGCGAGCGCGCCGGGGGCGAGCTTGAGGTGGTCGGTGACCTTCTGCGCCGGGACCTCGATCTTGAGGGAGTCGCCGACGCGGTACGGGCTCGTCGGCGGCACCAGGAGGTTCCGCCCGTCGTGGAGCGTGACCTCGACCTGGCCCTTCGGGACCGTGTGCTTCGCGCGGACCCGTCCGAGCTTCACGCCCGCCTCCGCGGACGGGATCCGCACGAGCACGAGCCGGCCGTGCCGGTCGTTCACGACGCGGTAGTGGGCGTCGAGCGGCGCGGCGAGCGAGAGGGTGTCCATCAGGCCGATCCCGCGGTCGAGCTGCTTCGCGACCTTGCCGTCGATCCGGACCGCGCCCGAGCGCACGACGATCCGCGCCTCCCGCGCGCTCGCGACCAGATGCAGGAGGTCCCGGAGCACGAGCGCGAGCGGGATCGACCGGTCCTGCGCGTGCGGTCCGGGGCTCGGCCGCTGGACCCATTTGGTCCCCTTGCGCGGGATCGTCCACGTCCGCGGGGCCGCGCGCCGCTTCAGCCGGCGCGTCATGCGTCGTCCTCCGCGTCGCCGGCGGGCGGGGCGTCCGCGACCGGGCCGGGCTCCTCCGCGGGCGGCAGCGCCGGGGTCGCCTCGGCGGCCGGCGGCTCCGCGCCGGCCTCGGGGGCCTCGCCGCGCTCCTCGGGGGTGACGTCCTCGTCCGCCACCTTAAGCACGCGGCGGCGCCAGGCGTCGGAGAGGTTCAGGCGCGTGATCACGAGGTGGCTGGTCCGGATCGGGAGCGGCTTCAGCTTGTCCTCGCCCGTCTTGACCGTGACGTTGTCGAGCACGACCGAGTAGGCGCGCCGGTCCACCTTCGCGACCCGCTCCTCGCGGCCCACGAAGCTGCCCGAGAGGACGCGGACGGTGTCGCCCTTGCGGACGGGGAGCGCGCGCGCGTGGAAGCGGCGGCGCAGGTCGCGCGAGAGCGGGACCGTCATCCGGCGGCGCCGCTCGAACGTCGTCGCCGTGTAGAGCGCCTTGCGCTGGCGGCGCGGGGAGTGGGGGGACGTCGTCATCGATCGACCTCCTCCTAGACGATGATCGACGAGGCCGCGGCGATCCGCGGCCAGCGCTCGGCCGCCTCCTTCGCGACCGGGCCCTTGATCTGGGAGCCCTTGATCTCACCGGTCTCCGTCGTGATGACGGCGGCGTTGTCCTCGAACTGCAGCCGCGTCCCGTCGGGGCGCCGGAACGGCGCGCGGGCCCGGACGATGACGGCGTGGAGCACCTGGCGCCGCATCTCGGGCGTCCCCTTCTTCACGGAGACGATCACGAGGTCCGCGATCCCGGCGCGGGGGTAGCGGCGGTGGGTGCCGTGCCAGTTGCGCACCGCGATGATCTCGACGACCTTCGCCCCGGTGTTGTCGACGCAGTCGAGGCGGGCCCCCTTCGGGAGGCCGCGGCCCCGGCGTCCGGCGAGGCCCTTCATGCGCCCTCCGACGCCGGCGCGGCGTCCACGGGGCGGGCCGCTTCCTCGCCCCGGACCGGGAGCGCGACCTCGCCGAGGTCCTCGACGATGCAGAACGCGACCAACTTCGAGAGCGGGCGGGTCTCGGCGATGCGGACCCGGTGCCCGACCGAGATCCCGAGGCAGGGCGGGGCGTGGGCGAGGTAGCGGCGGCGCCGCTTCTCGTACCGCTCGAACTTCGGCACGTAGTGCAGCAGCGTCCGCTCGACGACCGCGGTGCGCTGCATGGAGGTCGAGACGACCGTGCCCTCGAGGACCTGGCCGCGGACCGGGAGGCGCCCGTGGAACGGGCAGTGCCGGTCGTCGCAGCGCGTCTTCGGCGCGCGGACGTCGAGCCCGATATCGCGGGCCCGGCGCGACGGGGATGCTCGGGTCGGGGTCATCGGAACCTCCGAGGACCACCGCTCAGGAGCCGCTTGGTGCGGTCCTCGGGACGCTGGCGAAGGAGCTCCCCACTTAACGGTAACTCTCCGCCGCCGAGGACGATCGTCCCGGTCAGGCCGGCCTTCGGCACGCGGGTCGGCCGCGCGCGGTGCGGCTCGCGGACGAGGAGCGTGGACAGCGTCTCGTCCACCAGCGTGCCCCGGACCTCGCGCGGGATCCCGCGCGAGGGGGCGAGTACGACCGGTGCGCCGAGGATCTCCCCGGCGAGCGTCGCGCGGTCGACGCGACGGGGACCCGAAGCGGAGGTCGTTGCGCCCGACATCGTGGCACCGTCCAGCCCCCTACGAAGGCGGCGTCCCCCCGGCGGCGATCTCGCGCTCGCGCAGCACCGTCAGGGCGCGCGCGACGTTGGTGCGCAGCGCCCGCATGCGGCCCGGGCTGGGCGGCGCGCCGCCCATCGCCGCGACCCCGCGCTCGCGCAGGAGGTCGTTCTCGACGTCCGCGATCTTGCGCTGGAGCTCCTCGTCGGAGAGCTCGCGCAGCTCCTTCATGCGCAGCAGCGTCACGGGGCCCCCGCGGCGTCGGGCACTTCGGCGGGCGTCGGGCCGGCGACGACCGCCCCCGCTTCCTCGAGCGGCGGCAGCTCGGGCGCGACGGTCTTGGGCCGCTCCTGCACGCCCTTCACCACGATCTCGTCGGGGAGCTTCGCGGTGGGGCGCATGATCCAGACGTTGACGCCGATGACGCCGGGCTTCAGGCGGGCCTGCGAGAACCCCTTGTCGATCCAGAGGTGCACGGCCTCGCCGCAGTACTTGATCGTCCCGGCCTTGAAGCGCTCCGTGCGGTGCCGCTCGCCGGTGAGCTTCCCCGAGAGGATGACCTGGCAGCCCCGCGCCCCGGCCTCCATGATGCGGCGCACGGTCGAGTGGCCGGCCCGTCGGAAGTGCCAGCCGCGTTCCAGGGTCGACGCGAGCTTCTCGCTCATCAGCTGGGCGTTCAGGCTCGGTTGGCGCTCCTCCTGGACCTCGATCTGCGGGTTGTCGAGCTGGAAGCGGTGCTGGATGTCCTCGGTCAGGTTCTTGATGAGCTCGCCGCGGTGCCCGATCAGGATGCCGGGGCGCTCGCAGATGAGCGTCACCCGCGTCCCCATCGGCGTGCGCGTGATCTCGAGCCCGCCGAAGCCGGCGCGCGCGCTCTCCTGGACCAGGTAGTCCTTGAGCAGGACGCGGCGCGTCGCCTCCTGGATGACCTTCCGCTCCGCGCTCATGCCGCCTCCTTCGCCTCGGCGAGGACGATCTCGACGCTGGTCGTCTGCTCGTTCCAGCGGGTCGCGCGGCCCTGGGCCCGCGGCATCGTCGCCGGACGGATCCGGCCCCGGCTGCTCGCCGCGACCTTCACGTAGAGCCGGTCCGTGTCCAGGCTGTCGTACTCCGCGTTCTCCTCCGCGTTGCGGAGGATCTGGAGGACGTTCTTCGCGACCTTGACGGGGAACCGCCCCGGGCCCGTGCCGCGGTGGTGCGCGGTCTCCTGGTTGTAGCGCCGGAACGGCACCGCCCGCTCCATCGCGACCGCGTCCTCGAGGATCTGGCGGGCCGCGTCGAGCGGGAGCCCGCGGATCGCGTTCAGGACCTCGTAGGTCTTCTTCGGCGACATCGGGATCTCGATGCCCCGGGCCCGGGCGACCTTGACGCCGGGTTCCGGCCGGTAGGTGTAGCCGCGCATCGTCGTCCGTCCTCCCTCACTTCAGTGGCATGAACTTCGACGACCGCGTCGCGCCGACGCCGGGCCCCGAGTGCTTCTCGAAGCGCCGCGTGAGTGCGAACTCGCCGTAGTAGTGGCCGATCATCTCGGGCCGGACCTCGATCTCCTTGAACTCCTTGCCGTTGTGCACCGCGACCTTGCGCCCGACGTGCGCCGGCAGCACGAGCGCGTCGCGGCAGTGCGTCCGGATCGTCCGGTCCGCCGGGGTCGTCCGCATCCGCTCGAAGAAGACCGTGGTCTCCGTGTTGAAGCCGCGCCGGATCGAGCGCCGCGCGCGCGCCGGGGCGATCTTCGCGAACTCCTCGAGGCTGAGGGCCTTCAGCTCCTCGAGGGTCTTCCCCCGGAAGGTGAACTCCCGCTTCCGGCGCGCCTCGACCTTCTTGCCCCGCCGCGCCTTCGGCATCGCTACCCGCCTCCCTTCTGCGCCTTCAGCCGGCGCTTGGTGCGGGTCGCCCGCGAGAAGCGGCCGACCTTCGCGCCGGGCCAGGTGCCGCTCTGCACGGTGCTGGGCCGCCCGACGTGCTGGTGCGCGCCACCCCCGAACGGGTGGTTGACGGGGTTCATCGCGACGCCGCGCACCTTGAACGGCGCGCGGGCGAGCGAGCGCGTCGCGAGGACCTTCTTGCCGGCCTTGATGATCGGCCGCTCGCGCCGGCCCCCGCCGGCGACGGCGCCGACCTGCGCGCGGCAGGTGGCGAGGAACTGCTTGAACGCCCCGCTGGGGAGCTGGACCGTGACCTCCGTGCCCGTGTGGGCGACGACGAGCGCGCTCGCGCCGGCGGCGCGCACGAGCCGGCCGCCGTCGAACGGCTTGACCTCGAGGTTCGAGACCAGCGTCCCGTCCGGGATGCGGCCGAGCGGCAGGATGCCGCCGCGGTCGACGCGCCCCTCCTGGAAGGCGACCTTGTCGCCCGTGGCCAGCCCCGCGCTCGCGAGGATGCGCACGGACTCCCCGCCGGGCCCGTCCACCTCGGCGACCGGCGCCGTCCGTCCCGGCGACGGGACGATGGCGACGACCGTGCCCTCGCCGACCAGGGAGGGCGGGGGGTGGTAGATCGGCCCCGGGTGGCGGTGGCTGGGGGACCGGTACGTGCCGGTGCCGCTCCCGCGGCGCCGGGAGATGATGCGCTTTCCCATCAGAACACCCCGGCCCGGCTGCCGATGTCCTCCGCCGAGAAGTCCTTCGTGAACGTCACGGTCGCGATCTTGCCGGCCCGCACGATCTTCGTGTTGACCTTCGCGACCCGGCACTGATAGAGCCGCTCGATGGCCCGCTTGATCTCCGCGCGCGATGCGCGCCGGTCGACGGCGAACTCGAGCTTGTTGAGCCGCTCCATCTCGTCCATCGACTTCTCCGTCACGTACGCGTGGAGCACGACGCGGTGCTGGAGGTCGCTCACGGCGCCGCCTCCCCGAGGCGGGTGCGCAGCCCCTCGACCGCCGCGCGCGAGAACAGGGTGAGGCGTCCGGCCGACCCGCCGGGAGCGAGGTCCTCGGTCCCGAGGCGGACCACGGGCACGACGTCGACCCCCGCGAGGTTGCGGAAGCCGCGCGCCTTCCCCGGCGCGCTGGTCACGAGCAGGAGGCTGCGGGGCGACCGGCGCACGCGGCCGCGGCGCTTCCCGCGCCCGCTGCGGAGGTGGACCCCGTCCCGCGCGCGGGCGACGTCGCTCCAGAGCTTGAGGCGCTCGAGCAGGGCGCGCGCGTCGTCGGAGGTCGCGACGTTCTCCACCGGGTCCTCCAGGACGACGGGGAGACGCAGCCCGCTCGGGACGTCGTGGCCCCGGGCCTTCGCGAGCGCCGGGTCGCGGGTGGCGCCGAGGGCGGAGGCGAACGCCAGCGCGCGCTCCTTGCGGTTGATCTTCTTGGTCCAGATGCGGTCCACGACCGGGGGATGGGCGGGTCGTCCGCCGACCGTGTTGGGCGCCTGGGCGCCGCGCATCGAGTCCATCAGGCGCGGCGTCCGCGCGACGCCGCGACCCTTCCCCGACCAGTAGACCGAGTGCCGCAGGCCGGCCGTGGGGCTGGTCCCGTACGGCTGCCGCTGGTGGCTGTGGGCCGAGTCGATCGCCCGGCGGATGAGGTCGGGCCGGAACGGCGCGGAGAACGCGAGGGGCAGGAGCACCGGGGCCCCCGCCTTCCCGGCGACCGTGGTGACGGGGACCTGGGGGTGCGGCGTCGCGGGCTCGCGGGCGGCCGGCGCCGGCCCCTTCCCGGCGGGTGCGGACGGCGTCATGCGCCCTGCTTCGATCGCGTGCTGAAGTAGCGCACGTCGACCTTTTCGACGGAGGCGACGCGCCGGCGGAGCGGCGCGCGGAAGCGGAGGAGACGCTTCGCGGGCCCGGGCAGGGACCCGTGGAGCACGAGGCAGGCCGTGCGGAGCTCCCCGTAGTGGGGGAAGCCGCCGGCGGGCGTCACGGGGTCGGTGCGCGGGTCGCGCACGACCCGGAGGACCCGCATGTTGGTCTGGGTACGGCGATGGAAGCCCTGCTGACCGGCCTGCGGGATCCGGTAGGAGACGAAGCTCGGGTTGTGGGGCCCCAGCGTCCCGATCATGCGGCGGTGCTTCGAGTTCTTGTGCGGCTGGAGCTTGACGCCCCAGCGCTGGATGTGGCCCTGGAACCCGAAGCCCTTCGTGACGCCGACCACGTCGAGGAACTCCCCCTCCTTCGTGAGCTGATCGGCGGGGACCTCCTGGCCCAGCTGCTGGGTCGCGAACGCCCGGCGCTCGTCGAACTTCTCGCCCGAGACGCGGACCTCGAACAGGTCCGGCGTCTTCGACGGCGAGCCGCTCAGGAGATGGGGCTGCGTGTGGACCAGCAGGCGGACCTCGTCCCCGCCGGTGTGGCCGAACCGCTCGACGGCCGCGGCGTCGCTGGGGGGATGGGGCGGGATGCGCCGGGAGAGCTCGGGCGCCGCGCCCGCGCCCCACACCTCGCCCGCGATGCGGAGACCGTAGGGGGAGCGGCGGTAGATCCGAGCGCCCACGACCCGGAGCGGCGGCACCTCGACCACCGTCACCGGGACCGCCAGCTCCTGACCGGCCGTGGTCGACCGCTTGCGGTAGTCGACGATGAACGCGTGGGTCATGCCGACCTTGTAGCCCGCGAATCCTTCGATCGCGGGTTTCGGGGACCCGGCCGGCCACGCCCGGATCCGGGGAACCATCCGCGCCGAGCGCGAACGGGGCGAATACGCGAGCGAGCCGCGCCGGGGCCGATGCCGCCTCGCCATGGGTCGATAGGGGGTCCTGCCTCCGGTGGGGACGGGGGAGAAACGTACCCTATATAACGGCACCGAAAGTTCGAGTCGTTTCCTCGAGAGAATCGCGCATTTTCTCGCCGGACGGGCGCGCCTTCGTCCGGGTCCGCTCGAACGCGCGCGTAGAGCCGCGGACCGGCTCCGTCGCCCCGGACCCGGCCGCCCAGAGGCAGGATTATGGGCCTCCGCCGGCTCGCGGCGGAGTCCTCGATGCCCGACCCTACGACCCTTCCGGTTCCGCTCGAGGCGGTGGAGCGCGCCGCCCGCACGATCGCGCCGCAGATCCTTCCGACGCCGCTCCTCCCCGCGCCCCGTCTCCCGGGCCTGCCCGACGTGCCGATCTTCCTGAAGCTCGAGAACCTGCAGCGCACCGGCTCGTTCAAGCTCCGCGGCGCGACCAATCGGATCGCCCAGCTCTCCGCCGAGGAGGCGCAGCGCGGCGTCGTCGCCGCCTCCGCCGGCAACCACGCGCTGGGCGTGGCGTGGGCCGCCCGCGCGCGGGGCGTACCCGCGACGATCGTGATGGCCGAGACCGCCTCGCCGCTCAAGGTCAGCCTGACCCGGTCGCTCGGCGCGCGGGTCGTGCTGCGCGGCGCCGACTACGACGAGGCCCACGACCACTCGGTCCGGCTCGCGGCGGAGGAGCATCTCACCTACATCCACCCGTACGACGATCCGTACGTCATCGCGGGGCAGGGGACCGTCGGGCTCGAGATCCTGGACGCGCTCCCCGACGTGCGACGGATCATCGCGGGGGTCGGGGGCGGCGGGCTGCTCGCCGGGATCTCCGCCGCCGTGCGCGGCCGCGGGAGCTCCGCCGACATCGTGGGCGCGCAGCCGCGGGGCGTCGACACCCTGCGCCCCTCGCTCGATCACGGGCGGGTGGTCGTCGGCGGTCGCCCCGCGACGTTCGCCGACGGCCTTGCGACCCGGCAGATCGGCGACCTCCCGTTCCAGATCCTCCGCGCTGCGAAGGCGCGGGCGGTGGTCGTCGACGACCGCACGATCGCCCGGGCCTCGTTCCTGCTATTGGAGCAGGCGAAGGTGCTCGCGGAAGGCGCGGGGGCGACGCCGCTCGCCGCCCTGCTCGAGCATCCCGAGCTCGCGGCCGACGGGCCGATCGTCCTCGTGGTGAGCGGCGGCAACATCGACCCGTTCCTCCTGGACCGGATCCTGTTCATCGGGTTGGCCGCCGAGGGACGCCTGCTCCGGCTCCGGGCGCCGCTGCGCGACCTCCCGGGGCGGCTCGAGGAGTTCCTCCACGTCGCGGCCGAGGCCGGCGCGAACGTCCGGCAGATCTTCCACGGCCGCGAGTCCCCGGACCGCCCGCCCGGCGAGGTCACGGTCGAGCTCGAGCTCGAGGTCCGCGACGCGGCCCAGGGAGACCAGGTCGAGGCGGCCTACCGGGCGCGCGGCTGGTCGGTCGAGCGGGTCCCCCTCGGACCGAGTTGAGGGTTCCGCGTCGACCGTCGGTTACACGGCCCCCAGTTCGGGGGTAAATAGGCTTCCGGCATGGTACCTAGCGCTCCGAAGACCATGGCGTCGCGCGCTCCCGACCGCTCGGACGATCTGCCCTCGCCGCCCCGCCTCTGGACGGCGGCGCAGGCGACCGACCGGATCCGCGCGCTCGAGGAGCTGCTCCCACGGCTGCGCGGCTGGGTGGTCCGGCTCCGCGAGGTCCACGGGCAGGAGCAGCGGCTCGCGGGGTTCTGGGGCGCCGAGGTCGGGGCGACCGATCACCCGGATCACGAGCTCAAGCTCCGCCTGGACGCCGAGTGGGAGAACCTCACCCGTCGGCTCGAGGAGGCCGTCGCGGGTCTGCGCACCGAGGGGATCGAGCTGAAGGACCTCGAGAGCGGACTGGTCGACTTCTACGGGCTCGAGGCCGGCGAGCTCGTGTTCCTGTGCTGGCAGCTGGGCGAGCCCCGCGTCGCGTTCTTCCACCCGCTCGACGGGGGGTTCCGCAACCGCCGGCCCCTGGCTCCCGCGACGCACGACGCCGCCCCGGATCGGGAGACCGCGCCGGCGCGCGGATCGCGCTGACTCAATCGGGCGCCGGACCGCTCTGGGCCATCCCGACGGCCCGCCAGGCGACCACGAACGCGCCGATCCCGGCCATCAGCGCGCTCACGCCGGTGACGGCCGCGCTCACCGGCGTGAGGGAGAGATACACGACCACGAACGGGCTCAGGACCCCGGCCCCGCCCCCGATGACGGCGAGCGCCGGCCGGTCCGCGCGGCTCGTGATGACGGCCGCCGCCCCGACGACGATCGCGACCGCGGCGAACAGCACCGCCCCGCTCCCGAGCGCCGCGACGAACTGCACGAGATCGGGGAAATTGGCGAGCGCCACCGTCGTGACGTTGGCGGAGCTCCCGGGCGTGAGGTCGATCAGGAGACCCTGGGTCGGACCCGTGTACACCGGCGACGCGAACGTCGCCACCGACACCGACTGGTAGCCGGACGCGGAGATGTTGAGCGTGATGCCGCCCGCGGGCACCGCCCCGAACGAGAAGCCTCCACCGACGCCCGTGAGGACGCGCGTCGACTGGTTCGCGTCGTTCGTCAGCACGACGGTCGCCCCGGCGATCGGCTGCGCGTAGCCGTTGGCGGTCGTCTCGACGGTGCCGGCGACCGCGTACGACCCCGGCTGGACGGCCGCCCACGAGTCGTAGACCAGCACGCCGGCGAGGGCCGCGGCCAGGACCGCGATCACGAGCAGCCCCACCGTGACGAGGGTGATCCGGCGGCGGCGGGGGATCCGGGGCGCCGGCAGCGCGGGGTAAAGTCCCGGCAGCACCTCCCACGCGTAGAGCGGCGGCGGGTCGCGCGGGACGACCACGGGCACGGGGGTGCGGCACTGCGGGCACGGGAACCACTGCGTCGGCGGCGACGGCGCGAGGACGACGTGCAGGCCCTGCCCGCACGTCGGGCACGTCACGTCGACCGCCGGCCCGGCCATCGCACGGTCTCAGGCGCGACGGACCTCTTAGCATTGCGGCGCGCGCTCGCGAAGCCCCATCCGCGCGTCCTCGCGTTCGACGACGGCGCGTTCGCCCGGGACGACCGCACCGCGCCGGTCGCGGCCGTCGTGGTCGTCTTGCCCGGGTACGTCGAGGCCGTGCGCGTCGGCGAGGTCGCGGTCGACGGCCGCGACGCGACGGCCCGGCTGATCGCGCTCGCGCGCGAGCTCGGGCCGCTCGACGGCGTGCGCGCGGTCCTCGTGGACGGGGCCGTCGTCGGCGGGTTCAACGTCGTGGACCTCGACGCGCTCCACCGGGCCCTCGGCGTGCCGGTGGTGGCGGTCACGCGCCGGCCCCCGGACTTCGCCCGCATCCGCGCCGCGCTCCGCCGCTGGTTCGGGCCGGACGCCGCCCGACGCTGGCGGCTGCTGCGCGCCCACCCGTTGTTCCCCGTGCCGACCGGCGAGCGCCCGATCCT
>JASHWL010000091.1 GCA_030044105.1 Thermoplasmata archaeon | reverse complement strand
TGCTCCCGGCGGGATGTTCCCGACCCGGCCCCCGGGCCCGGCCGTTTTGAACCCGCGTCAGAGGCTCGAGAGGCCTCTATCCTTGACCACTAGACTACGGGAGCGCCCGGGCCCCCGTAGCGGACCCGCTCTTTGAGGCTTTCCCCGGAATCCGGGCCCGGGAGCGGGCGCTTCCTTTGCTCGGGCGGCAGAGCGACACGCCTAAGAACCACCGCTTGCTCTTCGAGCAACGTGACCCCGCCGGTGAAGGCCCGGAGCGGCCACATCCTGCTCGACCCCAAGCGGTCGTACAAGGATCTGGTCCGCGTCTATCCCGAGATCCATCGTCGTGTCGCCGAGATGAACCGTCCGTTCGTCAAGGAGACTGACCCACTGCTCCCGGATGTGTTGCTCGACGAGAACCTGCGCGATCTCAAAGGGGACCGTAAGCCCGCCGGGTACAACCGCCAGGACGCCTTCGGGCTCCGGCTGATCTTCCCGCTGGCGGACGAGAAGCGGGCCGAGTTCTACTTCACGAAGCCGGCGCGGTGCCAGGAGGTCGTGCAGATCACCGAGCAGGTCTCGGTGCTGCTGCGCCGCCGCGGCATCAAGCACTCCGTGGAGTACGATCGGCTCCCGCTCGGTCCGGCACGCGGGCCCCCGGGGCTCCCCCCGATCGGAGCGGCCACGATGTTCGGATCGAGCTGAGGGTATCTCGGGATCAGGCGACCGTCGAGTGCTGGCTGGGCCGGGCGGCGCGCGAGGACTCGGGAATCGTCGCGACATGTAAGTAGCGGGTCTCGGTCCAGCGGGCTCGGGACCATGGAGAAGTCACGACGAAAGCATATCGGAGTTGCGATCGCGGGGAGTGGTGCATGTCTGCTCGCGTTGCTCGTCGTGATGCCCGCGCTGGGCTTTGGACCGCTCTACGCGACCCCTGCGCCATCGAGCGCCGTGATCCAGCTCAAGACGACATTGAGCGTCGGAAAGTCGCCCGATGGGTTCGTCTACAATCCCGACAACAATCAGCTGTACGTGGCCAACGAGGGCGCGTCATCGGTCTACGCCTTTAACGCCTCGACCGATGCACTTCTCTTCACGATCTCGGTGAAATCCCATCCAGGGCCACTGGCGTATGATCCGGCGAACGGCGAGGTGTACGCGGCGGACTACGGGGCCAGCTATGTTTCGATCATTCCGCCCACCGACGCCGCTCCGACGAGCATCAAGGTCGGAGCCACTCCCAACGCGCTGCTCTACGACCCGGCGAACAAGGAGATGCTGGTGTCGGTCTGGGGCACGAGCGACGTGGCCGCGCTGAACAGCACCACGAATGCCGTCAAGCAGATCGCGGGGTTCAACGAGCCGGACGCGATGACCTTCGACAACGCGACGAACACCGTCTTTGTCCAGAACTACAACAACAACTCCGTCGCGGAGATCGGAAAGACGAACAAGATCGTAGAGTGGATCGGCGTGGACTACACCTGCAACTACGGCACCGATTTCCCGAACATGATCCTCTACGATCCCGCGAACAAGACAGTCTGGTCCGCCGCCTGCGGATCGAATGTGGTCGATATCCTCAACAAGACGTCCTACGTTCGATATCTGGACGTACCGGGTGGCGCGGAGTCCCTTGCCTACGATCCGGCCAACTCCGAGATGTATCTCACCGATAACTCAGGCCAAGTCACGTTCTTCAACAGCAAGACGTACGCGACCACGAACGTCTCGGTCGACGCGACCCCGCGCAACCTCGTGTACGACCCTTCCAACCAGCTCGTCTACGTGACCAGCGAGGGCGAAAACAGTGTCACCGCTGTGAACGTCACGAGCGTCAACATTCAACTGACCATCGTCGGGGTGGGGAGTGAGCCGGATGCGATCTTCTACAACTCGGTCCAGGGCACGATCTGGGTCGGGGACTACGGGACTAACACGGTGTCGATCGTGACCAGCTAGCCGGCCCGACGCGCCGCGCGGTTCGAGACCGACTCGAGCCGAGTCGGACTCCGGGTCCCCTTCGGAGGCTCAGTCCTTCTTCTCGGCAGGAGGCCGCCGGAACGGCCAGAAGCCCGGGCTGACCGCGGGCGCGGCTGCCGAGCCCACACCGGCCGAGGTCGTGCCCGAGGGAGCGCTGCCGGCCCCTGGCCCGGCGAGGACCTCGCCTTGGAGGAGCTTCAGCGCTTCTCGGGCCTTCTCCAGCGCGGCCGTGTAGTCGGTCTCGCGCAGCCGGATCGACTCCGCGAGGAGCTGGCGCGCGCGCGACGTGTCGAGGTTCGCCTGCTGCGCCCGGGCGAGCGCGGCGTCGATCAGGTAGTGGAGGTTGAGCAGCTCGCGGTGGAGCGACTTCCGCAGGTTGAGCTCCTCCTCGGCGGAGAGGAGCGCCTTCGCGGCGTCGAGGAGCCGGCCCGTGCGGTCGAGGACCTCGACCTCGCGCATGCGCTCCGTCACCGGGGCTACGCTCACGTGGAGGCCCTCCTGCGCGAAGTTGAGCTCGGTCGCCACGTCCTTCTGCCGCCGGAGGAACGGGTCGCGCACGGCCCGCTCGAGCGCGGGCTGCGCGTCCGCGACCAGGCGCTCCGCCTCGTCGAGCTTGTGCTGGTCCGCGCGGCTCCGCGCCTCGCTGAAGACCTGCATCACGGGCGTCGTGTCGAGGCCGAGGCGCTCGCCGACCCAGAGCTGCGACTTCAGCTCCGCGATCTTCTGCTCGACCTGCTCGCGACGCCGCCGCCGGACGATCTCGAGCTCGGTGCGGATGACGTCGAGGGCGGCCGGGTAGTCCCGGCGCGACCGGAGGTCCTGCAGGCGCTGACGGACCTCCTCGCGCCGGGCGGCCTCGCCCGGCGTCGGCGCGGGGCCCCGGGCGGTCTCGGCCTCCGCGTCCCGCCAGCGGGTGTCGATGACGGTCTCGAACGACCGGCGCCCGGCGAGCTCGGCCCGGTCGATCGCCTCGCCGACCTGCTTCCAGTCCCGGCCCCGCAGCGCGTTCTCGGCCTCCCCGACGATCGACTCGAGCAGCTCGGTCTCGGCGAGCTGCTCGCGGCGCGCGTTCTCGATGGTGCGGCGGAGCTCCCCGAGGGGCGCGGCGAACAGCCGCTCGATCGCCCAGCGGGCCATCTCGGACGCCTCGCGCGCGGCCCGGACCGCGTCGCCGTACTCGCCGGCCTCGGCGGACCGGGTCGCGGCGTCCAGGCGCGCCTTCGCCTCCTTCGTGTCCGCCTCGAACGCCGTCGCCTCGGCGAACTGGCGGTTCGCGGCGGTCAGCGCGTCCTTCGCGCGCCGGTGGTTGTCGCGGGCGAGGCTGAGGATGTCCGAGGCCGACAGCGTGCGCTCGAAGACCGTCGGGTAGTCGCGCTCCTGGAAGGCGGTGCGCGCGCGACCGACCTCGTCGACCGCGTCGGGCGCGACGAGGCCGTCGGCGGTCGCGTGGGCCAGCGCGCGCTCGGCCGACTGGAGCGAGCCCTCCGCGATCCGACGCTGGAGCTCGACCCGCTCGAGCTCGGCCTCGCTGCGGCTCGCGAACTGGAGGGCCTGGACCGCCTTGCCCTCGTCGAGGGCCATGCGGGCCTGGTGGAGCAGGTTCTCGGCGATCGTGGTGTCGCTGCCCTCGCGGCGGAGCCGGGTCACCGTCGCCTGGAAGCCGGCGAGCGTCTTCGAGACGTGCTGGTAGGTCGCCTGGAGGAGCTCGCGTTCCAGCGGCACGCCGAGCTCGATGACGCGCGCGTACTGGCGCTGGGCGAGCCCGGACTCGAGCCGGTCCATCGCGGCCCGGAGCGGGGCGACCTCGACGCGGAGCAGCTCGGCCTCCGCGAGGGCGTCGCGCGCCCGGCGCGCCATGCGCTCGGCGTGCTCGACGAGCCCCCGCGTGTCGACGAACTCCGCGCGCGCCTCGTCGAGGAGCGCGGCGGCGCCGGTCGGCACCGGGAGCGTGATGCGGCGGCGGGCCTCGGCGAGCGGCTGCAGGATCTTGTCGACGACCACGCCCGCGCCCCGGGCGATGTCGAGGTCGCGCTCGAGGCCGCGGAGGTTCTCCTCCAGCACCGGCCGGAGCACGCCGACGAGCTCCTCGTGGACGAGCCGCGCGGCCGTCAGCGTGGCCGCGGGCGGCCCCGTCGCCTGCTCGGTCTTGAGCTGCGCGAGGCGCTGGAGGAACGCCTCCATCGGGAGCGCGAGCCGGCGGCCGTCCTCGATCAGCCGGTCGATCTCGGCGACGCGGCGGGCCGTCTCGGCGCGCGCGCCCTCGTTCTCGAGCCCGGTGAGGACCTGCTCGACCTGGGCGCGGGCGCGCTCGAAGTCGAGCGCCTGGAAGGTCAGCCGCGCCTCGCGCAGCGTCGCGTAGAACGGCCCGGTGTCGGCGCCGCTCTCCCGCACGCGCCCGATCATCTCCTGGGCGCGGGCCAGCCCGTCCACGATCTCCTGGGCCGCGGTCCAGGTCTTCTGGGCCGCCTCCTCGAGGCGCGTCGCGATCCGGAACGCCTCCGCGTACTGGGCCGCGCGGGCGGCCCCCTGCGCCTCGTCCAGCTGGGCGCGGAACTGGGTCAGGTCGAGCCCCATGGTCTC
>JASHWL010000090.1 GCA_030044105.1 Thermoplasmata archaeon | reverse complement strand
CGCAGGTCAACGCGATCCGGCGCACGCTGCTCGCCGACGTGCCGAAGCTCGCGATCGAGGACGTCGAGTTCCACCTGGGCCCGATCCGCGACGAGGCGTCCGGCAAGGACTACGACTCCTCGACCAGCATGTTCGACGAGGCGGTGGCGCTCCGGCTCGGCCTCCTCCCGATCCCCACGGACCTCGGGCAGTTCCGGCGGAAGAGCGAGTGCACGTGCGACGGCGCCGGCTGCGCGCACTGCCAGGTGATGTACTCCATCGACCGCAAGGGGCCGTGCACGGTCTACGCGAAGGACGTCGTCCCGCTCGGCGACGCGTCGCTCGCGATCCTCGAGCCGGACGTTCCGATCGTCCGCCTCGGCGCGCGCCAGGCGCTGCTCGCCTACGCGACCGCGACCGTCGGGAGCGCGCGCGAGCACGCGAAGTGGCAGGTCGCGCACGCGGTCGGGATGTACCCGCGGCCGCACGTGCGGATCGCGCGGAAGGAAGGCGACACCGACGCGGATCTGAAGCGCGCCGCGGCCGCGTGCCCCGTGAACATCCTCGAGTTCGCGAACGGGAAGCTCTCCGTGACGGACGAGACGAAGTGCATCGACTGCGGGGCGTGCGAGCACGCGTGCCCGCACGGATCGATCAAGATCGAGCCGGACCCCGAGCGGTTCTTCCTCCGCTTCGAGACCGATGGCTCCCTCACGCCCCGCGAGGCGCTGCGCTACTCCCTGAAGGAGCTCAAGCGCCGCTTCGAGGACCTTCGGGAGTCCGTCCAGGCGATCCCGTAGCGGGACGCGTCGGCACCCAGTCGTACCGGAGGATCGCCGCCACGCGGCCGAGCGCCGCGAGCCGGTGGCCCGCCTCCCCCTCGTCGCGCACGACCAGGATCCGCCCGCGTCCGGCGCGGGCCGCATCCAGCACCGCGCCGACCGTCGGGTCGGTGAGCGCGGTCTCGGAGACGAGCAGGGTCTCCACGGCCCCGGCCTCCACCGCCTCGGCGACCTCGATGGGGCCGACCGCGGCCCGGCGCCCTCCGGCGAGGCTGCGGACCAGGTGCTCGACGACCTCCGCCTCCTCCGCGGCGACGCTGCCGCGCAGGACCTCGGAAGCGCGGCCCGACCGGAGCAGCTCGTCGACCCCGACCCGGCCCGACTCCGCGGTCGCCACGACCGTCACCTTCGACGCGAGCGCGGGGACCCGCTCGGCGAGCCGCCGCTGGACCGCCTCCTTCAGGAACCCGGGTCCGGCGAGGACGACCGCCTGGGCCGACGGCGCCTCCCGCTCGAGGAGCCCGACGAGCTCCTCGACGTACGCGGCGCGGTCCTTGTCCCCCTGCCCGCCCTCGTAGCGCTTCCCCGCGATCGTGCGGCGCAGGTCGGCGACCGGCTCGATCGCGCGGCCCCGCACCCGGACGAGGGAGGAGTCGCCCCAGTCGACCGCCGCGATGAGGACGGAGGGGTCGCCCTTGCCCGCGAGCCCCTCGTCGAGCAGGGTCCGGTCGGCGGCCGAGGGCCGGGGCTTCTCGACCGTGACCTCGTCGCCCTCCGTGAGATCGAGGGTGTGGTGCCGACCGAGGTCGAACGGGCCCTCGACGATCGGTCCGGTGACGCGCACGTGCCGGGAGAACCCGTGGAACTCGATCTGCTCCGCGCGGACCGCGAGGAACACCCGCCGCCGGGTGCGCTCGGCCCCGGCGACGTCGATCGGCGCCTCGGGGTCGCGCCGCGTGGTCGAGGCCCCGACGATCTCGCCCGGATGGATCAGCCGGGCGATCCGCCAGAGGTCGCTCGGGGTCTCGAGGCGGAGCCGGAACCGTCCGGTCGACGCGTCGTGGTGGAGGAGGCGCATGGTCCGACCCGGCCCGCGCGACCGCGGGCGCGGCGTTAATTTTTTGTGCGGACCCGCCGGAGGGCCCCGCCGCTCCGGCGCGCTCGGAAGGTTTATCGCGGAGGCGCGGGGTCGGGTCGCGCGCGGAGGGGGGCCCTCCTGACCCGCTACGCCGAGCTGTTCGCCCGCCGTTCGTTCGCTTCGTTCCTGGCGGCCGGCGCGCTGCAGTTCGCGGCGCCCTCGACGGTCCTCGTGATCCTGATCTACGCGGTGACGTTCGCCTACCCGGCGGCGGACCGCGCCGCGTACGCGCCGCTCGCGCTGGCGTTCCTCGGGCTCTCCTCGACGATCCCGACCCTGGTGACCGCGTTCTTCTCGGGGGCGCTGGCCGACCGGTACGACCGGGCCGAGCTTATGCGGGTGATCAACCTGGTCGCGCTCCTCGCGACCGCGGCCGCGGTCGCCGACTTCGTCGCGCACCCGTCCGCGCGCGTCGCGGCGCCGGGACCGGCGGGCTTCTACCTGCCCGAGTGGCTGATCCTCACCTACCCGATCTGGGCGATCGTGGTGATCTCCTCGACCCTGTTCCGGCCCGCGTACAACAGCTCGCTGCCCCGGCTCGTCGAGACCCGGCTCCTCGGGCGGGCGAACGGGCTCATCTACGCGACCGCCGCCCTCGCGAGCGTCGCGGCGACCCTGGTCGTCGGCGGGCTCCTCACGGTCCTTCCGACCGCCTACGCGTTCGGCATCCCGTTCCTGCTGTTCTTCGCCACCCAGGCGATCCTGATCACCGTCGACGCGGACCTCGCGGCCCCGAAGGGCGGCCGGCGCCGGGCGGTGTGGACGGAGGCGAAGGACGGCTTCGTCTACCTCGGCCGCCGCCGCGAGCTCCTCGAGATCACGGTCGCCGCCCTGCTCGTGAACTTCCTGGCCGCGGTTGCGCTGGTCGAGCTGGGGCTGTACGTCGGGCTGTGGCTCGGGCTGTCCGCCGGGATTTGGTACGGGGCGATCGTGGCGGCCTCGACGCTCGGGGTCGCCGCGGGGTTCCTGCTCATCCCCCGGGTCCGGTTCGAGCCGCACGCGGGCCGCTGGGTGATCCTCCTGACCTCGCTCATGGGCGTCGCGCTCCTCGCCCTGGGCATCGTCCGGTCCATCTGGCTCGCGCTGCCGATCATGTTCGTCTACGGGATGATGCCCGGCATGATCCAGACCGTGGTGCTGTCGACGATCCAGGCGACGGTCCCCGACGCGATGATGGGGCGCGTCTTCTCGGCGGACGAGGTCGGGAGCTATGCGCTCGTGCCGGTGGGGCAGTCGGCCGGGGGCCTCCTCACGCTCGCCGTCGGGGTGCAGGGGACCTACCTCTCGGCCGGCGGGGCGATCTGCCTCGCCGGGATCGTGATGGCGTCGACCTTCGGCGCGCTGCGGCGCCTCGGGTTCCGGCCCCACGAAGCGGAGACCGCGGAGCCGGCCGAGCCCGAGAGCGCGGTTCCGGGCTAGTCGATCCCCGACGGGACCGGGATGCGGTCCCTCGCGTACCACGCGTACGACGGCCCGAGCGACCGGACGAACCCCAGGCGCTCGTACAGGGCCACCGCCCGCGCGTTCCCCTCGGTCACGTTCAGCACGATCACCGACTCCGCGCGCTCCCGCAGGCGCGCGATCGCCTCGGCCATGAGCCGGCGGCC
>JASHWL010000089.1 GCA_030044105.1 Thermoplasmata archaeon | reverse complement strand
CCGCCCCCGGCCGGCCGTCGCCCGCCCGAGGCGCGCGCGGGAGGCGAGGCGCCCTGTCGCCCGACGCCGCTAGCCCGTCCCCGTTCGTCCGCGCGCAGCGGTACATCGGCCAGCGCGTGACCGAGGCGATCGAGCGGATCGACCCCGCGACGATCGGGCGGGTCGTCGAGCTGTTGGCCCACGCGCCCGCGACGTTCGTCTACGGCGCGGGCCGCAGCGGGATCATCGGCCGGGCGTTCGCGATGCGGCTCGTCCAGATCGGCCTCACCGCCTACGTGATCGGGGAGAGCGTGACCCCGATCGTGCGGCGGGGGGACGCGGTCGTGATCCTCTCGGGGCGCGGCGAGAGCTATTCGTCGATCCAGACGGCGAACATCGTCCGCCGGGAGGGCGCGGAGCTGGTCGTGGTGACGGGACGCTCGTCCTCGAAGCTGGCCCACATCGCGACCGTGCTGCTCCCGATCGACTTCCCCGAGGACGGCGAACGCCCGCGGCTCGCGCCGCTGGGGACGCTCTTCGAGTCGGCCAGCCTCCGATTGACCGACGCGATCGTGGCCGAGCTGATGGCCGTCCGCGGCGAGTCGGAGGAGTCGATGCGCCGCCGCCACGCCATCATGGTCTGAGTCCGCCCCAACCGTTAAGGCCCGAGCGGCCTCCGCCGGCCCGTGCCGACCTCCGCGCGTGCCGCGGCGCAGACCCTCGTCCCCGTGCCGACCCGCTTCTTCGTGACGAGCGGCAAGGGGATCAACAAGACCAGCGAGCTGAACGCCTTCGATCTCGCGCTGCTCCAGGCCGGGATCGGCGAGCAGAACCTGGTCGGCGTCTCCTCGGTCCTCCCGATCGGGATCCGCCAGGTCGACCGCGTCCCGATCGCCCGCGGGGCGATCACGCACGCGGTGCTCGCCCGCTACTCCGGCGGCGAGGGCGAGGTCATCAGCGCCGGGATCGCGTACGGGTTCCGGACCGACGGGCAGGGCGGCTACGTCGCCGAGGGCCATCTCCACGGCACGCAGAAGTCGCTGAAGGAGTTCCTGCGCTGGCGGATGCAGGAGATCGCGCACTTCCGCGGTGTCGAGCTGCGCCGGGTCCACTACCGGACCGAGGAGCTCTCGATCCCGATGGACCACTACGGCGTCTGCATCGCGGCCTGCGTGTTCCTGCCGTAGGCGGCGGGCCGGCTCAGAGCAGCCGGCGGATGAGGAGCTTGTCCTCGAGCGAGCCGTCGATCGCGAGCTTCCGCAGGACGAGGGCCTTCATCGGACCGATCTCCTTCGCGATGAGTCCCTGGAACGTCGCGGAGTCGGTGGTGATCGTGACGTCCGCGCGCCCGGCCGCGTCGGTCCGAAGGTTGCCGAGGCGGCCGTTCTTGAGGTCGACCGCGTAGCTCCCGAGGTCGGTGAGCCGGATCCGGATCGTCCGCGCCTGCCCCTGCAGCTCCTCCGCGATCGCCGGGCTCCGCTCGACCTTCCGGTTGAACCGGTCGACGAGCCCCGCGAGCGTCTCCTCGATCGTCATCGGGCGAACCGGTCGAGCGTCACAGCCGGACGTGCGCGCTTAACCCTTTGGACCGTCTCCCAGGAGCGGCGCATCCACGGCGGGATCGCGCCGCCGTCCTGGGCGTGCCGGACGACGCAGGCCTGCGTGACGGGGTCCGACGGATACCCGCTCCCGATCTCCTCGGCGACCTCGGCCTGGAGCCGGTCGATCGCCGCGTCGCGCGCCACCTTCGCGACCACGGAGGCCGCGCTCACCACGGGCACGTCCTCGTCCGCGTGGTGGGCGCTCACGACCGCGACCGCCGCGCCGACCTTCGACGCCAGCCGCCGGCCGAACCGAACGGCGTCCGGGTCGCACGCATCGACGTAGGCCACATCGGGCTGGAGGTCGTGGACCAGCGCGACGAACGTCTCGAGCTCGAGCTCGTTGAGCCCGCCCCGCGCGACATACGCGTCCACGGTCCGGGGCGCGAGCGGCACCGACCGGCACTCCCCGAGGTCCTCGAGCTCCGCCCGGATCTCGGTGCGCCGGGCCGCGGTCAGCTGCTTCGAGTCGCGCACGCCGCTCGCGACGAGCGCGGCGAGGCGGCGCTCCTCGCAGCAGAACGCTCCGACCACGAGCGGTCCGAGCACGCTGCCTCGGCCGGCCTCGTCGATGCCGACGACCCGCCGCGGCGCCGTACGCTCCTCGGTCCCCCGAGCCCCGTCATCGGTTAAGCACGCCGTCGGTTCGCCCGGCCATGGGGCTCGAGGGCCTGATCGTTCCCGTGCCGACGCTGTTCGACGCCGACGGCGACCTCGATCCCGGCCGCAACGCCCGATTCGTCCGCGACCTCGCCGATGCGCAGGTCGACCACGTCTTCCTCCTGGGCTCGCTGGGCGAGTTTCCCTGCGTGACGGACGCGGAGCGCTCCGCGCTGCTCGAGGCGACCATCGACTCCATCCCGGGCCGGGCGGACGCCTGGGTCGGCTGCGGCGCGCCGTCGACGCGGGAGGCGGTCCGCTACGCGGAGGAGGCGGAGGCGTCCGGGGCGGCGGCGGTCTTCGCCGTCCCTCCGTACTACCTGCATCCGACGGCGGCGGCGATCGACCGCTATTACCGCGCGATCCGGGCGGCCATCGGCATCCCGCTCTTCGCCTACAACATCCCCGGCCTGGTCGGCTACCCGCTCGCGCCGGCGCTGCTCCATCGGCTGTTCCAGGACCGGGTGATCGCGGGCACGAAGGACACGTCCGGCTCGTTCGCGAGCGTGGCGTCCTTCCTTCGCGACGCGCCCGAGGGGTTCCGCGTGTTTCCCGGGGACGACGAGCTCGTCGCGGCCTCCATCGCCGCGGGGGCCTCGGGGGCCGTGATGGGGATGGCGAACCTCGCGCCGAAGCTCTGCGGGGCCCTGGTCGGCTCCGCGCGCGCGGGCGACGCGGCGCGCGCGGAGGAGTGCCAGGCGCTCGTCCACGAGCTGGTCGAGGTGAGCCGGGCCGGTCCGTTCCCGGCCACCGTGAAGTTCCTCGCGGCCGAGCTCCGCGGCGCGGACGTCGGCTATCGCGCGCCGTACGACGTGCTCTCGCCGGACGAGGAGGCGGCGGTGCGCGCGCGTTTGGAGGCGGTCCGGGACCGGCTTCGCCCGTTCCTGGGGGACTGAGCTTCCGTGCGGGCCGTGGTCGCGCGGCCGCCCACGGCCGGGGCCGAGCTCGTCGACGCACCGAATCCGGGGCTCGCCCCGGGCCGCGTGCGCGTGCGGGTCCTCGAGGTCGGCGTGTGCGGCACGGATCGGGACATCGTCGCCGGAGAGTACGGCGAGCCGCCCGCCGGGTCGCCCGCTCTCATCCTCGGGCACGAGAACCTGGGCCAGGTCGCCGAGGTCGGACCGGGGACGAGCGGCCTCGCGGTCGGCGACCTCGTGGTCGCCACGGTACGCCGCGGCTGCGGGCGCTGCCGGTTCTGTCTCGCGAACCGCTCGGACTTCTGCGAGACCGGCGAGTACTCCGAGCGCGGGATCCGCCGCGCCGACGGGTACCTCGCCGACGAATACGTGGAGGCGCCCGAGTACCTCGTCCCCGTCGTTCCAGCCCTCCGGTCCGTCGCCGTGCTCCTCGAACCGCTGAGCATCGTGGAGAAGGCCGTTCGGATGGGCCTCGCGGTCCTCGACCGGAAGGAGCCGACCCCGGGCTTTCCCCGCACCGGGGCGCCGTCGGCCCTGGTCGCCGGCACGGGGGCGGTCGGGATGCTGGCGGCGCTCGTGCTCCGCATCCGGGGATTCGACGTGGTCGCGATCGACCGGCATGACGCGGACGTGTCGGGCGAACTCCTCGGGGTGATCGGGGCCCGCCACGCGAACGTGCGCGACGGGGTGGGCGCCCTGGGGGGAGCCCGCGTCGACCTCGTGATCGAGGCGACGGGCTCCGTCCCGCTCGACTTCGACCTCGTGGACGTCCTCGGACCCAACGGGGTCCTGGTCCTGACGGGGATCCCCGACGCGGACGCCCCGCCAACGACCGTTCCGGGCGGCGCGCTGTTCCGAGGCCTCGTGCTCCACAACCAGGCCGTGGTCGGCTCCGTGAACGCGAACCGCACCTACTTCGAGGCCGGCGTGCGCGACCTGCGCGCGTTCGAGGAGCGATGGCCGGGGCTGACCGCGCGCCTGATCTCGTCCCGGAGGCCGATGGAGCGATGGGCGGAGCTGCTCGTCGAACGGCCGGCCGGCACGATCAAGAACGTCCTCACGGTCGGGCCGGACGGGTCCTCGGCGGAGGGCGCGCGATAAACCATTTATACGGTACCCCGCTCGCACGGCCTCTCGGCACCATGGGGATCTGGCAGGGTCGCTCGCGGCGCAAGCGCACGGGCGGACGCCTTCGCCCGATCCGCAAGAAGCGCCGCTTCGAGATCGGGCGCGAGCTCCAGCACGCGACGATCGGGACCGGGACCGTCAAGACCTACCGGGTGCGCGGCGCGAACCGCAAGCTCCGCATCCTCACCACGCAGACGATCAACGTGTACGACCCGGCGACGAAGAAGACGCAGACGGCGCGTGTGATCACGGTGCGGGAGAACCCGTCGAACCCGAACTACGTCCAGCGCAACATCATCACGAAGGGCGCCATCCTCGAGACCGAGGTCGGGTTGGTCCGGGTCCGCTCGCGGCCCGGCCAGGACGGCGTCCTGAACGGCGTGCGCGTCGAGGCCCCGGCGGCGGCTGCGTAGGCGGGCCCGGGGCGGCCGATGCCCGACCACTTCTACGTGTATCCCGCCTATCTGGCCCGCGGGCTCTCGCGGAGCGACGGGCGGCGGCTCCCCGCCGGCGACGCCGTCCTCGACGCGACGCTCGAGGAGATCGTGGCGGCCGCGAAGCGGCTCGGGTTCCGGGCCGAGGCCGAGCCGGAGAAGCACTATCCGCGTCGCGTCTACGCCTTCGAGGGCCGGGTGAAGGTCACGAAGAAGACCGGGACGACGAAGACCACGTTCCTGCGGGCGGTCGCGGCCGAGCTGCGCCGCTCCCGCCCCGCGCCGCCGAAGGCGGCGCCGGCGAAGAAGTGACCATGGACGAGCCCGCGACCCTCTACTTCACCGGCACCGCGGGCGCCGGCAAGACCTCGTTCGTCCGGGCGTTCGCCGACTGGATGCAGAACGCCGGCTACGAGGCCACGATCGTGAACCTGGACCCCGGGAGCGACGCGACCGCCCTCGATCCCGCGGTCGACATCCGCGAGTGGGTGCGGCTCTCCGACCTGCAGGACGAGTACGGGCTCGGCCCGAATGGCGCGCAGGTCGCGGCGGCCGACATGATCGCGCTCAAGATCTTCGACGTGAAGCAGGCCGTGGACGAGCTGAAGGGCGACTACGTCCTCGTCGACACGCCGGGCCAGATCGAGCTGTTCGCCTTCCGCGAGGCCTCGCGCGCGATCGTCGACGCGCTCAGCGGCGACCGCTCCCTGATCGCGTTCCTGTTCGACCCCGCGCTCGCCCGCACGCCGTCGGGGTTCGTCGCCCTCCTGATGCTCAGCGCGACCGTCGAGTTCCGCTTCCGCCTCCCGATGCTCAACGTCCTCGCCAAGGCGGACGTCCTCTCGCCCGAGCAGATGCGCGAGATCGAGGGCTGGAGCCAGGACCCGGGGCCGCTCTACGAGGCGGTCACGCGCGACGCGCCGACCCCGGACGTCCAGCTCTCCACCGAGATCTTCCGGGCGATCGAGATGCTCGGCCCGCTCGGCGGCGTCGTGCCGACGAGCGCGAAGGAGGGGACCGGCCTCGAAGCGTTCTACCAGTCCGTGCAACGGGCGTTCGGGGGCGGCGAGGACTTGGAGCCCTCGCACGCGCCGGCATCCGAATAGCGCCGCTCAGCCCTCGGTGAAGAACAGGCCCATGCCGGCCGAGGCGGACTCTTCCTCGTCCTTGAACTTCCGATAGAGCGCCTCGGCGTCGGCCGCGGGGAGGCGCGTCCCGACCGGCCCGAGCAGTTCCTCCGCCCGCCGCACGGCGTCCGGAGCGCCCTCGAGCAGGACGTACACGCTGTCCGCCGGACCCCCGAGCGCCTTCGCGTCCCGGACCTTCTGGCTCTGGCGCGAGAGCTGGTCGTCGTGGAGGACGGCGTCCAGCTCGGCCCGCTTCGAGTTCGGGACCGTGAACAGCGTCCACGCCATGCGGCGGCCGACCGGCCTGCCCTATTTGGCCTTGCTTGGAGCAAGCGAGATACGGGGCGCGCCGGTCGTTACCGTGTGTACGCGTCCACGACCGAGGGGCCGGTCCTCCTCGTGGGGGTGGCCCACGTGGTCGACCTGGAGGCGCCCCTCCGGGCCGTCCTCGGCGAGCGGACGCTGGACGGGATCGCGGTCGAGCTCGACCCGGAGCGGGCGCAGGCGCTCCTCACCGACGGCACGACCGGCCGCCGGGGCGGGGGTCCGCTCTTCGCCCGCCTCTGGTCCCAGGTGCAGCGGCGCCTCGGGAGCCAGATCGGCGGGGGCCCGCCGGGCGGCGAGATGCTCGTCGCGGCGAAGGTCGCCCGCGAGCGCGGCCTCCCCCTCTTCCTGATCGACGACCCGATCCGGGCCACGCTGCTCGAGCTCGTGCGCGCGATGCCGTTCAAGGAGCGGGTCCAGCTGCTCGTCGGGGCGTTCGTCGGGCTGTTCGTGCCGGCCCGCGTGGTCGAGCGCGAGATGGACCGGTACGTCGACCAGCCCGAGGCATACACCGAGGAGCTGCGCCGGGCGAGCCCGACCCTCGCGCACGTCCTCCTCGACGAGCGGAACGAGCACATGGCCGAGCGGCTCCGGCAGCTTCGGGGCCGGGGCTACGGTCGTCTCGCCGTCGTCGTCGGCGACGCGCATCGCTCGGGCCTCGGGTCCGCGCTGAACCGGCGCGGCATCCCGGTCGAGTCGATCCCGTTCGAGCGGCTGCGCGGCCCTACAGCACCGTCGTCGCGCCCTGCGTGAGCGCGTCGACCGAGCGGATCAGGCCGTCCGCCAGCGCCGCGATCTCCGGGGAGGAGAACTCCTCGAGCCGGCCCTGGTCCGCCAGGGAGGAGATCTCGGGGGCGAGGGGCAGGCGCGCGAGCAGCGGGACGCCGTACTCCTCCGCGATCCGGTCGACGTGGCCCTCCCCGAACAGCGGGATGCGTTCGCCGCAGTGCGGGCACCGGATCCACGCCATGTTCTCCACGACGCCGAGCAGGGGCACATGGAGGTCGCGGGCCATGTTCATCGCCTTCTTCACGATGAGCGCCGCGAGGTCCTGCGGCGTGAGCACGAAGACCATCCCGTCGATCGGGATCGTCTGGAAGACCGTGAGCGGGACGTCGCTCGTGCCCGGCGGCATGTCGATGAGCAGGTAGTCGAGCGTCCCCCAGTGGACGCCGCCGAAGAACTGCGTGATGAGCCGGGTCACGAGCGGGCCGCGCCAGATCACCGGGGTCTGCTCGTCCTCGACCATGAACTGCGAGGAGACGACCGGGATCCCGGTCCGCGACACCGCCGGCTCGATGCCCTCCCCGCGATCGGTGAGCGGGCCGACCATCCCGAAGAGCTTCGGGATCGAGGGGCCGGTGATGTCCGCGTCGAGGACCCCGACCGCGAGGCCGCGGCGCCGCAGCTCGGCGGCGAGGAGCGCGGTCACCGACGACTTCCCGACGCCGCCCTTGCCGCTCCCGACGGTCACGACGTGGCGGATCCCGCCCTTGTCCATCCGCTGGAGCACGCCGCCCGGTCGTCCGCGCGGGGGGCCCGCGCTCGGGGGCGAGGAGGGAGGATGCCCCGGGGGAGGAGACGCGCCCGCCATCGCCGGCTTCGACGGGCGTCCTCTATATAACGCGCGGCCCGTCCGCGCCGGCGCGGGGACCGGGCACGCGATGACGGTCGGACGTTCGGTGGAGCTGGACGAGCTGTTCCGGCCCGCGTCGGTCGCCGTGATCGGCGCGTCGAACGCGCCCGGGAAGGTCGGGACGAGCCTCTTCCGGAACATCCTCCAGGCGGGGTTCCGGGGCGTGGCGTATCCGGTCAACCCGCACTGGAAGAGCGTCTCGGGCGTGCGATGCTACCCCACCATCGCGGACCTGCCCGAGACCCCCGACCTCGCGGTCGTGATCGTGCCGGCCGCCGACGTGGCCGGGGTCGTGGAGGAGCTCGGGGCCCGCGGCACCCAGGGGGTCATCGTGGTCTCCGCCGGCTTCCGCGAGGTGGGAGAGGCGGGGGCCGCGCTCGAGCGGGCCGTCGTCGCGGCGGCGGAGCGGCACCGGATGTCGCTCGTCGGGCCGAACTGCTTCGGCGTGATCAACACGGACCCGACGGTCAGCCTGAACGCCACGTTCAGCGAGACGCTGCCTCCGCTCGGGAACATCGCGTTCGTCTCGCAGAGCGGCGCGCTATGCGCCGGGATCCTCCAGTACGGACTTGCCGAGCGGATCGGCTTCTCGCGGTTCGTCTCCGTCGGCAACCGCGCCGGGGTCGACGAGAACGACCTGTTGCACGCGCTCGGCGCCGACCCCGCGACGCGCGTGATCCTGCTCTACGTCGAGAGCCTGGCGAGCGGGCGCCGCTTCCTGGAGGCGGCCCGCGAGGTCACGGATCGGAAGCCGGTGCTCGTGATCAAGAGCGGCCGGACCCCCGCCGGGGAGCGGGCGGCGCGGAGCCACACGGGTTCGCTCGCGGAGGCGGGGCGCGACCAGCTCTTCGACTCCCTGTTCGAGCAGTCGGGGGTGCTCCGGGCCGACACGCTCGGCGACCTGTTCCGCACGGCGAAGATCTTCGCTTCGGGGCTCGCGCTGGACGGGCCCCGGCTCGCGATCCTCACGAACTCGGGCGGGCCCGGGATCGTCGCCGCGGACGCCGCGATCCGAAACGGCCTCCAGCTCCCCCTTCCCTCCGTCGCGACCCAGCGCGAGCTCGCCCCGCGCCTCCCGTCGATCGCCTCGCTGTCGAACCCGCTCGACATGACGGCGGACGTGGGCGCCGACCAGTACCGCGCCACGCTCGGGGTGCTGCTCGGCACGCCCGAGGTCGACGGAGCGCTCGTGATCGCGACGCCGACGGGCACCATGACCGGCGCGACGGTCGCCGACGCGATCCTGGCCGCGAAGGCGTCCTCTCCGAAGGCGGTCGTCGCCTGCCTGTTCGGGCTCACCGACCTCTCCCACGAGGTGGAGTTCCTCGAGGAGCACGGGGTCCCGGCGTTCACGTTCCCCGAGGAAGCCGTGGAGGGACTGGGCCAGCTCGCCCGGTACCGGTCCTGGCGCACGCGCCCCACGACCGAGGTCCGCGAGTTCCCGGTCGACCGCGCTGCCGCCACGGCCACGCTCGACCGCGCCCGCGCCGCCGGCCAGAGCGTCCTGCCCGAGTACGCCGCCCGGTCGCTGCTGGCGGCCTACGGGCTCTCCTTCCCGCGGGTCGAGCTGGCCCGAACGGCCGAAGAGGCGGTCCGCGCCGCGACAGAGATCGGGTTTCCCGTGGTGCTCAAGGTTGCGTCCCCCGACATCTCCCACAAGACGGACGTCGGCGGCGTCGCGGTGGGCCTCGGGAACGCGGAGGCGGTACGATCGGCCTTCGCGGCGATGGACCGCACGGTCCGCGCCGCCGCGCCCCGGGCGAGGATCGAGGGTTACGAGGTGGAGGCGCAGGTCACCGGCGGCAAGGAGGTGCTGGTCGGACTGCAACGCGACCCGGACTTCGGGCCGGTGGTCGTCTTCGGGATGGGCGGGATCTACGTCGAGGTGCTGCGCGACGTCGCGTTCCGCCTCGCGCCGCTCCGGACGCTCTCGGCCCAACGCATGATCCGCTCGATCAAGATGTTCCCGCTGCTGGAGGGGATCCGAGGCGAGCCCCCGAGCGATCTCGACGCCCTCGAGGAGGCGCTGGAGCGGGTCTCGCAGCTCGCGGTCGAGCGGCCCGAGATCGCGGAGCTCGACCTCAACCCGCTGATCGTCCGACCCGCCGGTCACGGGGTCGTCGCGGTCGACGCGCGGGTCGCGCTCGCTCCGACTTCCAGATCGGTACCGTGACCTTGAGGTCCTCGATCAGGAAGCGCGCCGTGGCGAACGCCGGGGCCCGGTGGGCGCACGCCGCGCCCACGATCACGGAGATCTCCCCCACCCGGAGGCGGCCGGTCCGGTGCCAGAGCACCAGTCCGAGGGTCGGGAACCGACGCTCGGCCTCGCGCGCGAGCGCGCGGAACCGGGCGAGCGCCGGACCTCGGTGCGCCTCGTAGACGAGCGCGACGACGCGTCCGCCCGTGCCCGGATCCGGGCGCACGCGGCCGACGAAGATCGTCACCCCGCCGGCCCCGCGCGCCTCGAGGGCGCGGAACGCCGAGGCGACCGACAGCGGCCGATCGGTCAGCCGAACGGACGCCATCCTACCCGCCTCCGTACGGCGGGTGGATCGCGAACTCATCCCCGGGCCGGACGGTCTCGGACGGGCCCCGGACGTACTCGCCGTTGTGTACGAGCCGGCTCGACCGGAGGATCGGAGCGAGCCGCGGATACTCCGCCGCGATCTGGCGCGCGAGCTCGCCGGCGGCGAGGCCTCCCGCCGGCACGCTCCACCGCAGCTCGGCTCGCCCGACCGCGACCCGGGCGCCGGCGAACAGGAGGACCGTGACCGGACGGGCCATCGCCCGGGCACGGGACCGGCGGCCTAACGGTTGGCGGTCCGGCCCTTCGGCCGCGACACCGATTAATACGCACACCCGATAGAACGGCGCGATGAGCGATCTCGCCGTGCGCGCCGGCGGTCAGGCCGGCGACGGCATCCAGTCGATCGGCGAGACGGTTTCCCGCTGTCTGTCGCGGATGGGCTGGCACGTCTTCGGGCTCAACGCCTACCAGTCCGTGATCCGCGGGGGCCACGTCTGGTTCCAGGCGCGCGCCGGTGATCCCCGACCGTACTCTCAGGGGGATCAGGCCGACCTCCTCTACGCGCTCGATCCCCAGTCGGTGGCGGTCCACGCTCCCTCGCTCCGCGCGGGCAGCACGATCGTCTACGATCCCGAGAAGTTCGCGGTCGCCGAGTCGGACCTCCCGGTCGGCGTGCGGGCGCTCGGCGTCCCCACGCTCGAGATCGCACGCAAGTACACCAGCCAGTCGATCCTGCAGAACGCGGGCGGCATGGGTGCGATCTCCTTCCTCGCGGGGATCCCGCTCGAGCTGCTCCACGAGGTGCTGCGCGATTCCTTCGGCAAGAAGGCCGGTGAGGTGGCGGACTGGAACGTCGGTGCGGCGAGCGCGGGCTACGAGTTCGCGCGCGCCCACGCGGCCCCGAACGACCACGCGCTCGGGCGGAAGGGCGCGCCGAAGCTCCTGATGAGCGGCAACCAGGCGATCGCCCTCGGGGCGGCCGCCGCCGGCTGCAAGTTCCTCGCGCAGTACCCCATGACCCCCGCGTCCTCGATCATGCACTGGATGGCGGCCCACGCCCAGACGCTGGGGATCGTCGTCAAGCAGGCGGAGGACGAGCTCGCGGCGATCCACATGGCGATCGGCGCCTCGTTCGGCGGCGTGCGGGCGATGACGGCCACGAGCGGCGGCGGCTTCTCGCTCATGGTCGAGGCGCTCGGGATGGCCGGCATGACCGAGACCCCGCTCGTGGTCGTGGAGTCCCAGCGCGCCGGCCCGTCGACCGGGCTCCCGACGAAGACGGAGCAGGGCGACCTCAACCTCATGCTGGGCGCGGGGCAAGGCGAGTTCCCGCGGGCGATCCTCGCGCCGTCGCACCCGGTCGAGGCGTACCACGCGACGGTCCGCGCGTTCCAGCTCGCCGAGGACTGGCAGACCCCGATCCTGGTCGCGAGCGACCTCCACCTCTCCGAGAACGTCATGACGGTGGATCGCGAGGAGATCCCGACCCACGTCGAGGTCCCCTCGCTCTTCACGGTCCAGCCCAACGGGCACGACTATCAGCGCTACCAGTACACGGAGTCGGGCGTCTCTCCGCGCGCGCTGCCCGGCCAGCCCGGCCTCCAGTTCGTCGCCGGGTCCGACGAGCACGACGCGCACGGACACCTCATCTCGGACGTAAAGAGCGGGATCCCGATCTGGGTCACCGAGCGCCAGCGGATGATGGACAAGCGGATGCGGAAGCTCCAGGGGATCGTCGCCGCGACCGAGCCGCCGGCCTGGGAGGGGCCGGCCGGTGCGGAGCTCACGTTCGTGGCGTGGGGCTCCACGATCGGCGCGGTCCGGGACGCCCGCGCGGCCCTCGCCGAGCGCGGCGTCGCCACGAACCTGCTGCGGTTCCCGACGGTCTACCCGCTCGACCCGGACCGGGTCCAGGCGGAGCTCACGAAGGCGAAGCGGACGCTCCTGGTCGAGGCGAACTACTCCGGCCAGTTCGGGCGCCTCCTGCGCGCGGAGACCGGGGTCCACCTGACCGACCGGCTCCTCAAGTACGATGGCGAACCCGTATACCCGCACGAGGTCGTGGCCCGCGCGGTGGAGGTGCTGAACCATGGCGGAAAGTAGCGCGCAGCCGACGCCGGTCCCGACGGGGCCCGCGCTGCCGGTGGTCGGGAAGTCCGACACGAAGCCGACCTGGTGCCCGGGCTGCGGGGACTTCGGCGTCGTCGCGGCGGTGGAGAGCGCGCTGAAGCGGCTCAAGATCGCGCCCTACAACGTCGTGATCGTCTCGGGGATCGGCTGCTCGTCGAACCTGCCCCACTTCCTCTCCTCGTACGGCTTCCACGGCATCCACGGGCGCGCGCTCCCGGTTGCGGAGGGGATCCGGTGGGCCAACCACGGGCTCACGGTCATCGGCACCGGCGGGGACGGCGACGGCTTCGGGATCGGCGCGGGCCACTTCGTGCACGCGATGCGCCGGAACGTCGACCTGACGTACGTCACCATGGACAACCAGATCTACGGGCTCACGACGGGCCAGGCGAGCCCGACCTCGCAGATGGGCCAGAAGACGAAGTCGACGCCGACCGGCGTCATCGAGAACCCGGTCGATCCGATCGCGCTCGCCCTCGCGAGCGGCGCGACCTACATCGCGCGCGGCTTCTCGGGCGACGTGAAGCAGCTCACCGACCTCGTCGCGGGCGGCATCCAGCACAAGGGGTTCGCGTTCGTCGACGTGTTCAGCCCGTGCGTGACGTACAACAAGGTCAACACCTTCGACTTCTTCCGCCAGCGCGTCTACAAGCTCGAGAGCGCCGGGCACGACCCGAGCGACATCGTGGCGGCGTGGCAGCGCGCCCTCGAGTGGGGCGACAAGATCCCGATCGGGCTGTTCTACCGGACCGAGCGCCCGTCCTACGAGGACCTCGAGGAGGTCCTGCACGCGGGGCCGCTCCTGAAGCAGCCCGCGGGCCTCGCGGGTCACGAGAGCGTGCTCGACGAGTTCGTCTGAGCCGCGGCCGCCGGGGGCGTCGCCCGGGCGAACAGGTACGCGTCGCCCGCGTGGAACTCGAGGGGGAACTCGTCGGGCGCCGCGAGGAGCGGGGCCGGCGAGAACGGCGGCCAGAGCACGGTGTTCGCCCCGGTCACGACGAGGTACTGCACGTCCAGCGCGGCGAGCGCCGCGTCGCCGGCCGCGTCGAGCGTCCCGTTCGTGAGCTCCCGGACGAGGAGCGCGTAGGACGCGTTGATCCACATCCAGTTCGGCACCATCGGGTAGAGCAGGACGGCGTGCGCGTCGTACCCGGGGAGGAACAGGCCCGCGCTCCCCGGGGCGATCAGGACGCGGGCCCCGTCCGGCAGGTGCGTCCCCGCGTAGGTGAGCAGCGCGAAATCGTCCGCGCTCACGTTGCCGAAATCCCCGTAGAGCCGGTCCAGGACCGGGGGCAGCGAGGTCCCCGAGAGGACCACCCCCGGGGTCGCGATCGCGATCACGAGGACGAGCGAGATCGCGGCGCCGGGCGCGAGGACCGCGGTCGTCCGGGACGTGCGCCGCGTCCGTCCTCCCGCGGGCACCGGGGACGGTCGAGCGACCCGCCAGCGCTCGAGCAGCAGGAGGAACGGCAGCGCGGCCACGAGCGTGTAGATCGTGAAGAGCCAGATCGAGAGCTCTTGGCCGTTCGTCACCTCCGCGAAGCGCACCGCCGGAGCCCAGCCGGTCGAAGCGGCCCACAGGACCGCGATGAGCCCGATGAGGACCGCGGCCCCGACCACGACGAACCGCCGGAACCGGCGGACGTAGGCGCCCACGCCGGGGATCCGATCGCCCAGCAGCAGCACGGCGAGGCCGACGGTGAGGAGGACGGCCAGCTCCGCGCGGAGGAACGGGATCGGCGAGAACCAGACGTCGGTGGGGCGGAACAGGTACGGGTCGATGCCGCCCACGAACCCGGCGACGCC
>JASHWL010000088.1 GCA_030044105.1 Thermoplasmata archaeon | reverse complement strand
GGTCGAGGCGAGGCGGTGGACCTCGGCGATGTCCGGCTCGGTGGTCGCGTACGACGGGAGGATCCGGACGCCGCGCAGGTAGAGCTCCTGAAGGTCCGCGTCGAGGCGGCTTCCCGGCTCGGGGAGGCCGAAGAGGTTCACGGCCCCCCCGCGGCGCACGAGCTCGGTGGCCGCCCGGACGACGGCCGGATGCCCCGTGGCGACCACCGCGAGATCGACCCCGCGCCCCTCCGTCGCCGCGGCCACGGCCGCAACGGCCGCGCCCTCCTCGCGCGGGTCGACCGTGGCGTCGACGCCGCCGCGCGCGGCGGCCGCCCGCCGGAGGGGGGAGATCTCCGTGCCCCCGACCCAACTCGCGCCGAGGGCGCGCGCGATCCGGGCGTAGAGCAGCCCCACGGGTCCGAGGCCGAGCACGAAGACCGAGGCGTTCGCCGGGAGCCCGACGCGGCGGAGCGCCGTCAGCGCGCACCCCCCCGGCTCGAGGAGCGCCCCGGCGTCCCACGAGACCGACGGGTCCAGCCGGAGCACGGCCCCCCGCCGGACGTTCTCCTCCGGCACCCGGAACGACTCCGCGAAGCCCCCGGGGTCGAGGTTCGTCTTCGCGTACGTGGGGCAGAACGTGAGGTCGCCGCGCGCGCAGACGGCGCAGGCGTAGCAGGGCACGTGGTGGTGCGCGAACACCCGGTCCCCGACCGCGAGGCCCCGGACGCCGCTCCCGACCTCGCGGACGCGCCCGACCGGCTCGTGCCCGATCTTGCCGGCGGACTGGTAGCGCCCCCGCTGCTTCTCGAGGTCGGTGCCGCACACCCCGCAGGCCGCGAGGTCGATCACGACCTCGCCGTCGCCGGCGCGGGGCGTGGGGACCTCGACGAGCTCGAGCGAACCCTCCGGGGCGAGTCGGCCGTACTTCATTCGGAGGCGTGGGCGGCCGCGATCGCGGCGTCCAGGATCTCGATCGCCTCGTCGATCTCCTCGCGCCGGACGATCAGGGGCGGGATGTAGCGGATCGTCGAGCGGCCGCACGGGAGGAGGATCAGTCCCCGGCGGTAGCTCTCCACCAGCACGCGATCGCGGAAGGCGACCGCGGGCTCCTTCGTCCGGCGGTCCCGGACGAACTCGGTGGCGGTCATGAGCCCTAGGCCGCGCACGTCGCCGATCTCCTCGTGCCGCACCGCGAGCTCGCGCAGTCGGTCGAGCAGGTAGGTGCCCTGGACCCGCGCGTTGTCGAGGAGGCGCTCCTTCTCGAGGACCTGGAGCGTCGCGAGCGAGGCGGCCGCGGCGACCAGGTTGCCGCCAAACGTGTTCGCATGCGCGCCCGACACGGGGAAATCGAGCTCCGCGCGGAAGGAAACCGCGCCGAGCGGAAGTCCGCCGCCGAGCGCCTTCGCCATCGTGATGATGTCCGGCACCACGCCGTGGTGCTCGATCGCGAACCACTTCCCCGTCCGCCCGATCCCGGCCTGGACCTCGTCGTCGATGAGCAGGATCCCGTGCTCGTCGAGGATCGACTTGATCGCCCGGTGCCAGCCCGGCGGAGGAACGATGTAGCCGCCCTCGCCGAGGACGGGCTCGACCATCATGGCCGCGACGTCGTCGGGCGGGATCGACGTCTGGAAATAGAGCTCCTTCAGGATCTTCGCGCAGTAGAGGTCGCAGCTCGGGTACTGCAGCTGGTACGGGCAGCGGTAGCAGTACGGCGCGGGAATGTGGTGCCCGCCCCCGACGTACGGACCGTAGCGCGCGCGCTGGACCGTCTTCGAGGTCGTGAGGCTGAGGGCTCCCATCGTGCGGCCGTGGAAGCCGCCGAGGACCCCGATCGTGATCGGGCGCTGGCGGTGCCAGCGGGCCATCTTCAGCGCGGCCTCCGCGCTCTCGGTGCCGCTGTTCGTGAAGAACAGCTTCTTCTCGAAATCGCCCGGGACCAACCGGAGGACGTGCTCCGCCAGGCGCACCTGTGCGTCGTAGTAGAAGTCCGTCCCCGCGAAGTGGCTCAGCCGACCCACCTGGTCGCGCACCGCGCGCACGACGTCCGGGTGGGCGTAGCCCACGGCGTTGACCCCGACCCCCGCGGCGAAGTCGAGGAAGCGGTTCCCGTCGACGTCCGTGATCCACACGCCGGCGCCGGATTCGGCCACGATCGGCGAGGTCTTCGTGGTCGTCATGAGCGACCGCTGGTCCCGCGCGATGATCGCGGCCCCCTTGGGACCCGGGATCGGAGTGACGAGTCGCACCCCTCGTTTCGCCGGCGCGGAGGGATCGGGAGGGGGGACCGGGGGAGCGGAGCTCTGACTCATGGGCGCACCGCGTCCACCACGCGGCCGGGACCTAAAGGCTTGGGGCCGCGCGACGCCCACTCGAACTCGGCCCTTTATCTCGACCGCTCCGCCTCGGGCGCGGCCGATGGCATCCCCGGGCCCGAGGCGCGCATCGCGGGACGCTCCGCTCGAGGAGCTCCGCGAGATGGTCCCGGCCCGCGCGGTGCTGACCGAGCTGGCCCGCGGCTTCCTCCTGGCCCACGAGACGAACCCGGACCGGGCGGTTCGGTTCGCGGCCACCTTCCTGCGGGAGTACGCGGGGACCCCGGCGCCGACCCGCGTCGAGGGGACCCGGCCGGTCTCCCTCGGGCGGCGCCGCCTGGGGACCGGGGACTCCGGCGAGGTCGACCCGACGAACTTTCCGCCGGTCCGCTGAGCGGCTCAGCCGGCCGACGCCCGGACCTCGAGGTAGGGCGCGAGGTCGCGCGGGAACGACGGCCGGGTCAGGCAGACCCGGACCCCGGCGCGGGCGCCGAAGTACGATCCCGGGCAGACGAGCACCGAGCGGCGCAGACAGCGTCGTGCGAACCGGTCGCCGTCGGGACCGACCGCGACGTCGAACGCCACCGGGCCCGCGAGCCGGGGTCCGCCCGGCGTCGCCCGACGCCAGATGGCCTGGTTGCGGCCGACCACGCTCCGGACGCGGCGGAGGATCGCGGTGCGGGCCGCGAGCGTCGCGAGCGCGCCGGCCACCGACGCGCGCGGCATCTCGTCCGCGAACAGCCCGTGGAACCGGGCGAACCCACCCTGCTCCTCCTCGGGCGGTACGACGAACCCGACGCGGAGATCGTCGCCGCCGTAGACCTTCGTGAACGATCCGGTCGCCCACATCCCGGGAATCCTCCAGCGCAGCGTCGACAGCGCGGGCGAGAACTGGCGGAACGTCTCGTCCACGATCGTGGCGGTCGAGCGGTCCGCGAACGCCGCGAGCCGCGCGCGGTCCCAGAGGTCCCCCTCGGGATTGCGGGGCTGGGAGACGACGGCGAGATCGACCCGGTCCGCGGCGGGCGTCACCAGCCGGAACCCCGCGGCGCGCGGGCCCTCGTAGAGCGGAGGATACTCCGGATACTGGACGCGGCAGCGGGGCCCGCCGCCGGGGGCGCGGAGGAGCGCGTAGAACGTGGCCCAGGCGTTGGCCTCCGTCGCGCCCGGCGCGAGAAAGACCCGCTCGGCCCCGACGTCGAGCTCCTGCGCGAGCCGACGCCGCAGTTCCTCCTCGGTCGCTTCCCGGAGCTGTCGGGCGGTCGGGGTCACCGGCCGGACGACGCCGCGCATGCCGCTGGTCGCGAGCTGGTAGCGGCAGTCCGCGTGCTGCTCGATCCAGTCCGCCAGCGGGAACCGCATCGGCGCCCGGGAGCGTCCGCGGATTATGGGCTCGTCGGCTACAGCCCGATCGCCAGGAGGGCGACCAGGATCCCGACCGTGATCGCG
>JASHWL010000087.1 GCA_030044105.1 Thermoplasmata archaeon | reverse complement strand
CCTGCGACTCTCCCGCCGTGAGACCCGCCGCTCCCCCGGCGCCCCCGGGCGCGCCGGGCGATGCGGTCGAGAGGACCCCGATCGTCATCCCCAGCGCGGCGGAGGACAGCACAATCAGCGCCGAGACCGCCACCGGAAATATCCGGGCGCTCGATGGGCGTGACGAGGATCGTGAGAACACCATGCGCGGCCGCGGCCACGCCGAGGCACGCGGATAACGTCCCGGATGATTCCTGAGGGCGCGCTCGTCTGACTTCGGGACCGGGATTGCATCAGGCCGGAACGGGCGCCTCCGCGACGCTCGTCCGGTCGCCCGGCTCCCATCGGATCGCGTACGAAGACCCCCGGGGGTCTCGGTAGGAGCCCGCTCATCTAGCGTCGGCGTCTCGCGTTCCCATGGAGCTCCCACCGCTCGAACTCGGCTCGTCGGCGCTGATCGTCTGGGATATGCAGCAGGGGATCGCGGGTCGCGCCTTCAATCGCGCGGAGATCGTCCCCCGGATCAAGGTGCTGCTCGCACAGTACCGGATCCGGGGCCTGCCGGTCGTGTACAGCCAGCACACCACGCTTCCGGAGCGGTGGACCAACCCGGCGCTCGGGCGGTCGATGGCGCGACGCGGCATGCCGCCGGGGGCGTTCCGACTTGGCCCCGGCGTGGCCGAATGGGAGATCCTCCCCGAGCTCGCTCCCCGGCCGGAGGAACCGGTCCTGGCGAAGACCACCCCCAGCTTCTTCGTCGGCACGCCGCTCGAACAGATGCTCCGCTTCCGTCACGTGGAGACGCTCGTGCTCACCGGGGTGAGCACCGAGGCGGGGATCATGGGCACGGCGCGGCACGCGTCGACCCTGGGCTTCCATCCGCTGGTGGTGGAGGACGCCGTCGGTTCCCAGACGCCCGAGGGAAATGAGGCTGCGCTCTCGGTGCTGCGCTCGCTCTACGACGTCGAGGCTACCGAGTCGATCCTCCGGCGGCTGCCCCCGCCCGGCTAGACTCGAGGACGAGATCGACCGGGATCGCGGTTCCACCGTGCCCCGATCCTCGGCCGGCGGGAGATCGGGTCACTTGGACGGTCGCGTCATCAATCTTCGGATGGCGTAGACCAACGTGAGCGCGGATCCCGTACCGCCGAGGATCGTGAGGTAGCTGATCGACCCGTACAACGGAATGTTCAGCGGCGGGTGATCGGCGAAGAGCCACCAGTCGAGATTGTGCGCCGGCGGCGGCGTCATCGCGGATCCGCCCACGAGCTCCCACGTCGTTCCCGAGGTCGCGGCGCCGGTGAATCCCTCGATGCCTCCCATCAGGACGAACTCCTGGAGGGTGGGGTCATAGGTGAAGCCGAACGCCTGGAGCGGGCCGGGATTGTGGGCCGGCGTGATGTTGAACCACGAGCCGTCGCTGAACATCCACGTGTCCGACAGTACCTGCTGGGGGTTCGCCCCGCCGTACAGCACCGCGTAGTTATCGACCGTGTCGTACGCCATCCCCGCGTACGCGCGCGGCGGAGGAGAGTTGGCCGGGAACCTTTGGACCCAGTTCCCTCCGACGAACGCCCAGGTGTCCTGCGCGTCTCCGACGCAGCCGGTCGTTACGTTGAGATCGACGCATCCCCCGAACAGCACGGCCTCGTGCGAGCCGGGATCGTCGGACATCGCCGCGAAGGCCCGGGCGGACGGAGAGCTCGTCGGGCTGACCTCGGTCCAGCCTCCTCCCTTGAAGATCCAGGTGTCGCCGAGGAGGTTGTCGTTCGCCCCGATCCCTCCGAACAGGACGATGTAGCCCTCGGTCGAGTCGTACACCATCGAGGCGCCGTACCGGGCCGGCGGGGACATCGCCGTCGTGTTCTCGTTCCACACTCCGTCCTTGTAGATCCACGTCCCGGGGTACGGCGCTCGGGTCTGGGCGTCGAAGCCGCCGAACAGGACCAAGTAGCCGTCGGCGCTGTCGTACGCCATGGAAGCGCCCCACCGCTCGCCCGGGGCGGTTCCTCCGGAAGCGGCATCGCTCCAGGTGCCGTGCGAGTAGGTCCAGGTGTCCGTGTCCTCGAGGCTCGTCTGGCTCCCGAGGCCGCCGAACAGCACGTCCTGCTGGGTCGCGGTGTCGTAGGCGAGGGACGGGTCGAATCGCGCCTGAGGCACCGTGGGTTCGGGCGTGGGCGTCCAGGTCGTGCCGTTCCAGACGTACGAGTCGTTGAACGTCATCTGCGCGCTCTGACCGTCGACGAGGAGATCGCTCCCGAGGTCCGCGTCCCACACGAGGTCCGCTCCCACCCGCGCGGCGGGGGCTCGGGCCGGGGACCGCTCCGTCCACTTCCCTCCGACGAAGGACCAGGTGTCGTTCAGGTAGGTCTGGGTCACCGTGTTCTCCCCACCCAACAGCAGGATCCCGGCGGAGGCCGATCCTCCGTCCGGGGCCATCGCGTCGACGGGCGAGCGGGCGGGGGGCGCTCCGGCGGTCGCCGAGATGTTCGCCCAGGTCCCCGAGGAGAAGGTCCAGGTGTCGTTGAGATCGGAGGTGTCGTTCTCGCCTCCGAACAGGACGAGGTAGCCGTCCGAGGCGTCGAACGCGAGACCGGCGGAGTCGCGCGCAGACGGAGCGACCGCGCCGGTCACGTTGGTCCAGTCCCCGTCCGAGAATTCCCAGGTGTCGTTGAGCTCGGCCGTCCCGTTCCAGCCCCCGAACAGCACGATCGAGGAGTCGTCGGGGTCGTACGCCGCGCTGGCGAGCTCGCGCGGAGAGGGGGACGTCGCGGGATGAAGCTCCGTCCAGGCCCCGGCCCGGTACTCCCACGTGTCGTTGAAGAACGCGGTGCCGTTCGTGCCCCCGAACAGGATCACCGCGTTGCTGGCGGGATCGTTGACGAGCACCTCCGCGAACCGCGCCGACGGACCGGGGATCGCCAGCTGCTGCCAGAGATCCTCGTGGAAGGTCCAGGTATCCCCGAGGGGCGAATTGGGACCGTTCTCCCCCCCAAAGAGCAGATCGTAGCCGGTGGCATTGTCGTAGGCGAGTCCCGCGAGAAAGCGCGACGGAGGCACCGCATAAGTGGTGACGTTCGTCCACGCTGCGGCTGAGGAGCTGCTCGCGCCGGTCACCGTGACCTCCGTCGCGGCGGCCGGCGATCCGACCGCACCCCGTCCCGGCGATGATCCCGAGAGCTCGAACGCGGGTACCGCCGCCAGCAAGGCGATCGCGAAGACGGCGACCGCCGTCCCGACGGTTCCGGCGTGCCTTCGCGGTCGCACCCAGCCCGAGCGACGAGAGGATCTCTTCAGGCTAGGTGGCTCCTCGGCGTGGCCGGAGGGCCCGGCGCCCCCCGTCACTGCGACGCGGTCGGCGACCTCGACACTCGATATGAACCTTCCCTCGATTTTCACCGGTGGGAGAGGCGAGTCGCGCCCGTCGCCGGGGCGGCGCGCCCCGAGCCCGGCTCGGGTCGCACCGGGTCGGAGGACTCAAGGAGGGGCGGTCGTCGGGGGGTTCGGGCCGGGCCCGGACCGGGGCAGGGGCGGACGCACGGGGTCGGTCGGCGAGGCCGGGGGAGCCGTTCCCGCGAGTCCCGTCGGGGAGAGGATATCCGAGCGGGAATCGGGCGCCGATTCGTCCGCGACCGGACCGGACGACCCGGCGCTGTAGAGCAGGAAGATCCCGACGGTCGAGACCACGGTCGAGAACAGGATCGCGAGGAACATCGCGTCGAGGAAGTGCGGGATTACCAGACCGTAGGACAGGGGGATCGTCGCGACGATCGCGGCGGCCAAACCGCGCGGGATGTTGAAGGCGATCAGCCCGCGCTGCGATCTCCGCAGCTTGGAGTCCGTGTCCAGATACGGATTGAGGAGCGGGACCCACACCGTACGGAGCGCGAGCATGACGAACGCGGCGACCAACGGGACCAGGACGACGTCCTCGCTGAGGCCCGAGGCCTGGAAGAGCAGTCCGATATAGACGAAGAAGAAGGCGGACGCGAAGAACGTCACCTCGCGCTGCACGTCCTGGATGTGCTCGATGTCCACCGAGTCCGGTGACAGACGAAGCACCGAGCGGACGGCCGCGACGGCCCGGGTCCGATGGCTCGTCGCCGGGTGGGCGCGGGCGAGCGGGTCAAAGGTCAGGAGCCGCCGGTTCCCGATCATGAGGCCGAAGACGAAGACCGTGATCGCCGCGCTCAGGCCGACGTAGTCGGACGCCCCGTACGTCGCGAGGACCATCGTGATCGTGAGCGTCCAGTAGTAGCCGCGCGCGATCGTGCCGATCCGGTCGAGGACCCACAGCCAGAAGATCGCGGCGGCCACCCCGGCCACGAGCGAGCCGAGCAGGTTCAGCAGGAACACGGACCCGATGTGGCTGCTCGAGAAGTTCCCCGAGACGAGCAGTTGGATCATGATCAGCGGGACCAGCAGCTGCAGCAGGTCGGTGATGACGCATTCGAAGAGCAGCGTGGTGCGGAGCGACTCCCGCATCCGGGCCACGCGCACCAGCACCGGGACGGTGATGGAGCTCGGACCGGACAGCGCGAACCCGAAGATCATCGAGATGAACAGGCTCCAGTGGAACGTCTGCCAGGCCAGCAGCCCGATCGCGATGCCCGTCGTCACCTGGACCGCGAGGGTGAACCCCATGGCCCGCCCGAGGACCGCGACCAGCTCCTCGAACCGGATCCCGAGGCCCACGTGGAACAGGACGAACGCGATCGTGAGGGCGGAGATGTACGGGAGCAGGAGGTTGAGCTCGGCGACGGTGTCGCTCGGGACGATCCCGAAGTGGACGAGCGCGATGCCGAGCAGCATCAGCGGCAGGACGCTCGTGATGCGGATGCGCGAGAACAGGGCGTCGAGGACGAACCCGATGAACGCCAGCCCCGCGATCAGGAGGAACGCGATGTCGGCGGGGATCATCCGGTGCGGCGAGCGGCTCCCGAGAGATTAACCCCACGCCGTCGCGCGCTCGGGGGCCACTCGTCCGCGAGGAGGCCGTACACCGAGAGGTCGTTGAACCCGCGGGCGCTCACGACCGCGTCGCGGAGCCGGCCTTCGGGCCGGAACCCCAGCCGCTCGAGCACGCGCTCCGACGGTCGGTTGCCCCGCTGGACGACCGCTTCGACGCGGTGGAGCCCGAGGCGCCGGAACGACCAGTCGACCACGGCCGTCGTCGCCTCGGTCGCGTAGCCGCGCCTCCAGTGCGATCGCGCCACGGCGTAGCCCAGCTCCCCGGACCGGTCCCACCGGTCGATCGCGAACACGCCGATCGAAACGACGAACTCGCCCGAGTCCCGCCCGCGCCCCACGAACCGGTAGGCCGAGCCCTCCCGCACGCCCCGACGGGCCCGTTCGACGAACGTGTGGCCGGACTCGATCCGCCGCTCGTAGGGAAGGTACCGGTGCACCCGAGGATCGTGGAAGAGCGCCTCGAGCTCGTCCGCGTCGCGCGACTGGGCCGGCGCGATCACGAGGCGCTCGGTCTCGAGCACCGGGGCCGGAATCGGCGAGCGCAGCGGCCGCGGCACGCCCCGCGAGGACGTGCGGTCCCTCTTACCCGCGTCGCTGCGGGGTCAGGGAGGGCGCGGCGCTCCGGGCGCGGGGGCTGCGGCGGCCCGCGTCCAGCTTCGGTCGACGCCGAGGCGCCGAAGGAGGCGGCGGGCCCGATCGCGCAGCGGCGCGTAGAAGACGACGAGGATCCAGGTCGGGTACAGCCAGTAGTTCCGCTTGAACACGAAGAACGTCCACGGCTGATGGACGCACGTCGTGCCCGGGTCGCCGAGCAGCACGTGGCAGTAGACGCCGCCGGCGTCCAGGTACAGGAACGGCGCGAGGATCAGGAACGTGATCGCGACGGCGGCGGCGGCCCGAAGGTACTCGCGCCGGGCGAGGTGGTACAGCACCACGACCACGTTCGCCAGCTGCTTCAGCGCGAGCGCGAACGCCTCCGCCGGCCACCGCCAACGGCCGAGCGGCACGGTGAGCGCTAGCGTGAGCGCGAACAGCGGCACGAAGTCGTTCTGGCCGTTCGCGGCGAGCAGCGGGATCCAGGGGACCGCGAGCCCCGAGAGCGCGATCGGCTTGTCGCGGACGAGGTAGAGCATGCCGGCCCACGCGATGAGCGAGACCCACCGGTAGTCCACGCCGGGGATCTGCACGAACGCCAGCAGCGGGAGGTAGACGTCGTACGAGTGCTCGAAGTAGGTCTTCCCGTACTGCACGTAGTAGAACGAGACGGGGTGGCTGTAGAGCGCCCAGCCCAGGGCCGCGTAGGCGGGCGTTCCGTACGGTTCGTCGGAGAACCCGTTCAGGAAGCCGGTCAGCACCGAGACCACCGCCAGCGCGGCGCCCAGGCCGAGGAGGGTCGGGAGCGCCCAGGGGACCGAGTCGATCCGTCGCGCGAGGCCGCGCGCGACGACGACGGTCAGGACCACGATGAGGAGGATGAGGAACGTGAAGCCGTTGAACGTGGTGCCGACGAGCAGCCCGACGGTGGCGAACGCGGCCAGCAGCAGGACGATCGCCCCGAGCCGGGGCGTCACGGGGTCCCGGACGACCGAGCACCGGCGGGCGGGCTCGCCTCAGCCAGCTGGGTCGGGGGCGTCGAGGAGCCGTTCCCGCTCGGTCGGACCATGGGGAGAACGGTCCCCCGAGACGATCCGCGCCGCATCCCGAGCCGGTCCCGGATCCAGTGGCGCACGTCGTGGATGTAGAGGTTCCCGTAGGGACAGGCCTCCACGCAGTCCCCGACCCCGCAGCACTTCGTGCTGCGGTACTCACCCTTCGTCCGGAAGTGGCCGACCATGTCCACGAGGCCGACCGGGCAGCCCTTCGCGCAGTCCAGCGTCCGGCAATCGCGGCACACCTGCTTATCGCGCACCTTGAGCTTGAAGAACCCGACCTTCTGGAACGCCTGGGCGATCGTGCCGGTGTAGCACCAGCCCATGGTGACGCAGTTGTAGTTCCCGACGTACGGGATCGCCACGAACAAGACGTACCACGCAACGGAGAAGGAGAG
>JASHWL010000013.1 GCA_030044105.1 Thermoplasmata archaeon | reverse complement strand
GCGTGCGCCGGCGGCGCTAGGCGCGCGGCGCCGGGGCGCGGGCCCGCAGGTCGGCCACCGCCCGGGGGAACGCGGCCGCGAAGCGGTCGATGTCGGCCGGCGGGTTCGAGAAGGAGACCCGCACGAACCGGCTCCCGAAGGTCGGCGAGAGGTAGTTGCCGGCGCGCACGAACACCCCGTACCGCTCGAGCATCTCCTGCTGGATCGCCTCGGGGGCGAGCCCCGTCGCCGCGACGTCGATCACGGACATGTTCGCCTGCGACGGGAAGACCGGCAGCGAGGTCCCCGCGACCCCATCGACCACCTCGCGGATCCGCGCGAGGTTCTCGCGGGTCTGGCGGCGGACCGCCCCGATCCACTGCGACTTCGTCCGGAGCCCCGCGATCGCCGCCACCTGGGCGAGGATGTTGATGCCGAGGTCGTTGGTGTTGTACCGCGCGATGCGCGCCCGGAGCTCGGGCGGCGCGAGGAAGCCGCCGACGCGCAGGCCGGCGAGGCCGCAGTTCTTCGAGACCGACCAGACGGTCACGGTCTCCTCGGGCGCGAACTCGGCCGCGAGCGCCGGCGCGTCCGCGAAGTCCCGGTACGTGACGTCGTTCAGCACCAGCAGCTTGCGGTCGTGGGCGATCTCGGCGATCGCGCGGACCTCCTCCCGCGGGTAGCCGGACCCGAGCGGGTTCAACGGATCGATCAGCAGCAGCATCCGGGTCTTCGGCCCGATCGCGTCCTGGACCCGATCGGCGGTCAGGCGGTACGGCGGCGCGTAGATCGGGAGGTTGACGGTCCGCGCGCCCGAGAGCTCGACGAAGCGGTGGATGATGAGGTAGCTCGGGTCGGAGGCGACGACCTCGTCGCCCGGCCCGAGCAGCGCGCGCGCGATCATGTACAGCGACTCGGTGCCGCCCCCGGTCAGGAACGCGTTCTCGGCCGGCAGGCCGAGGTCCCGGCTCGCGAGGTCGAGCAGCTCCGGCTCGCCCGGCGCGTAGGGGTAGCCCTCGTACCGGCGCTCCCGGATCGCCTCCTCCAGCGCGCCCCGGACGACCTCGGGCGGCACGAGGTGGTTCGTGTTCTGGCTCATCCACACGACCTCGCGCCGGTGCGCGTGGGCGTAGCGGAACGCGTCGAACGGCACGAACGACCCCCGTCCGCGGGCCGGGCGACCCGGGCTTAAGCGCTTTCCTCCCCGGCCCGGGCCCCCGCCTCGGCGAGGAACGCGGTCACGATCCCCCCGGACTGCAGGTGGGCCTCGACCCGCGGGAAGCCGGCGGCACGCAGGCGGCCCACCAGTGCCGCCCGCGGCGGCAGCCGGCGGAGCGAGGCCGGCAGGTAGCGGTACGGCCCCGCGCTGTCGACGGCCGCGCCCAGCCACGGGACGACGTGGTCGAAGTAGGCATGGAAGAGCCGACCGAACGTCGCCGAGGCCGGCTCGGTGATCTCGAGGATCAGCAGCGTGCCCCCCGGCCGCAGCACCCGCCGCATCTCGGCGAAGGCGAGGTCGAGATCGACGAGGTTCCGGATCAGGAACGCGTTGCTCACCAGGTCGAAGCTCCCGTCGGCGAACGGCAACCGCACGGTCGTGCCCCGCCCGTAGCCGACCCCGGTCCGCCCGTCCCGGCGGCTCCGGCGGACCGCCTCGCGGAGCATCGCCGCCGTGAAGTCGAGGCCGACCACCTCGGCGCCGGGGAACCGGTGCGCGAGCCGCCGCGTCAGCTCGCCCGTGCCGCACCCGACGTCGAGGACCCGCCGCGGGGGAACGCCCCGGCGGAACCGCTCGAGCTCCCAGACCGCCCGCGGCCGCCAGACGAGGTCGTTCCCGAGCGACGCGACGTGGTCGAACCACTCGTAGCGGTGCGCGATGTGCGTGAACATCGCGCGGACCTCGCGCTCGAAGCGCGGGTCGCCGGGCCGGGGGCTCGGCGAGCCGTCCGCGACCGGGGCGGCGGGCGCGGCGCCTCCGTCCATCCGCGCGCCGACGGGCGGGCGCGACTTAAGCGGTGGGGACCGGGCCGAGCGCGTGGTCCAGGTTCGCGACGCGCGAGGCGAGATCGGTCCGGTGGCGGTCGATGCCGGTCGTCCGGGCGGTCGCGAGCCGTCGGCGGGCCGTGGCGTCGTCCCCGCGGGCGTGCGCGAGCTCCGCGAGGCGGTAGTGCATCTCGCAGACGTCCGGTTCGGCGTGGAGCTCCTCGGCGAGCCGCAGGGCCTCCACGAGGTGCGCCTCGGCCGCGTCGAACTCGCCGCGCGCCTGGGCGAGCAGCCCCCGCGACAGCGCGAGCTGCTCCGGCGCGAGTCGATCGCCGAGCGGCAGCAGGGCCGCGGCCGCGCGATCCAGCGCCGGTCCGGCGCGGTCGGTCGCCCCGGTCTCGGCGAGCATCTGCCCGAAGTTGAGGTAGCAGTACCCGATCCAGATCGGCGACTTCGAGCGCTCCGCCGCCTCGATGGCGCCCCGGATGCCCGCGAGCGCCTCCTCGTTCCGGCCGGTCGAGTAGAGCAGGACCGCCCGGTTCATGAGCACCCGGGCCCGGGCGGTCTCGTCCTGGGCGGTCGCGAACAGCTCGGCCGCCTGCCCGTAGAGCGCCAGCGCATCCTCGAAGCGCGGCGGACCGCCGATGATCATCGCGTTCGCGACGTCGATGAGCGCGTGCCCGCGCTCGACCGGGCTCCCCTCCCGCTCGGCGATGTCGAGGGCGAGCCGAAGGTGGTGCTCCGCGTCGGGCAGGCGGCCGAGCCGCCAGTACGCGATCCCGAGCACCCGGTGGGCGGTCATGACCTCCCGCGGCGAACCGCGGGCCTCGAGCCGCCCGTACGCCTCCCGGGCGAGGGCCTCGGCCGAGGCGAACTCGCTCTGGTCCTGGCGGGTCTGCGCCAGCGCGAGCAGCACCCGGCCGAGCTCGGCGTCGAGGTCGATCGAGCGGCGCGCGAGGGCGACCGCCTCCGACAGCACGGCCTCGGAGCGGTGGAGGTCCCCGAGCTCGTCGAGCGCGCGGCCGAGCTCCGTCAGGAGCCGGATCTCGCGCCGGAGCTCCCGGTCCGGTCGGCGCCGCTCGGCCTCGAGCGCCCGCTCCAGGTGGGGCACGGCGTTCTCGAAGGCGAACGTCCGCATCGCGGTGCGCGCGGCCCGCTCGTTGTACTCCTCGGCCTTCCCGTCGTCGCGCCCGAGGTAGTAGTGCCGGGCGAGCTCGAACTCGCCGCCGAGGCGCTTCGCCTCGAGCGTGCGGGCGACGCGACGATGCAGCAGCCGGCGGCGCGTCTGCGTGAGCCCGGAATAGACGGAGGCGCGGAGCCCCTCGGTCGTGAACTCGAGGACCTCCCCGTCCCGCTCCCGCAGGAGCCCCTCGCGCACGAGCCGGTCGACGACCTCGGTGAGCTGCTCCTCCCCGAGCTCGCTGATCGCGAGCAGCGTGCCGAGCGCGAACTCCCGCCCGAGCAGGCTCGCGTAGGTCAGGGTGCGTCGCTCCAAGTCCCCCAGCGTCCCCACGCGCGCGAGGAGGATCGCGTTGAGGTCCACCGCGGGATCGCCCGGGCCGGCCGGGCCGCGCACGCCGTAGGCGGAGGCGGCCCGCACGAGCTGCTCGACGAAGAGCGGGTTCCCTTCGGTCTGGGTCTGCCAGCGCAGCACGTCCGCCGGGTCCGGCGCGAGCCCCCGCCGCAGCCAGCGGGCGAACTCGCCGACCTCGCCGACCGCCAGCGGTCCGATCGCGACCGTCCGGGCGGTCGTCGACCGGGCGATCGACTCGAGCGGCTCGCGGGCCGCCGGCGGGATGCGGTTCGCGAGCGCGACCGTCGCGACCAGCGCGATCCGCTTGTCGGCCACGAGGGGCGCGAGACGGCCCAGGAACTCGAGCGTCGCGGGGTCCGCGAGGTGCAGGTCGTCGATCACGAGGGTGAGCGGCTGGTCCTGCGCCAGGTCGGCGAGGAACTGGCTCACCCGCGCGTACAGCTCGGTCCGCGTCGTCCCGATCCAGTCGCCGGGGGAGTCGAGCGGCGCGAGCACCGCCTCGAGGCCGGCCGCGGGCGGGGGCGACGTGTCCGGGGCCCCCGTGACCCCTGCCGCGCTCTCGGGCCCGTACGGGGCCAGGAACGACGGAAGGACCGGGTCGTCGTCGGCGGGCGCCTCCCGGTCCGCCGCCGGCACGCCGCCCAGCGGTCGCAGGAGGTCGCGGAGCAGCGAGAACGGCTGGGGGATCTCCTGGGGGAGGGCGCGCCCCGCCACGACCCGGTACCCGCGCTCGCGGGCGCGGGCGGCCGCCGCGCGCGCGAACAGGCTCTTCCCGGCGCCCTCCTCGCCCGAGATCAGCAGGAGCTCGCCGGACCGGGCCCCGGCGCCCTCGAGGGCGCGCTCGATCTCGGCGAGCACGTTGGAGCGGCCGAAGATGGGCGGGAGCGCGAGGCCCCGGGCCGCATCCGCCGCCGGCATGGGGGATTTTTACGGTGCCCGGGATAGATAATCCAATCCCCGTTCACGGCACGAGCCGTCCGTCCGGGTCCCCGCCCGTCGGCTCGACGGCCCGCGCGATCTGCTCGCGGAGCTCCGCGAACCGGGGCGCCAGCGTCGGCCGCAGTTCGGTGACGCCCAGACGATCGGCCGCCTCGACCTCGGCGCGGGCCCCGGCGAGGTCGCGGGTCTTGAAGCGGAGGCGCGCGAGATAGAAGTGGACCTCGGCCTCGTCGGCCGGGAGGCGGAACCGCCGGCAGATGGCGACGGCGCGGGCGTACGCGCGCTCGGCATCCTCCCACTGGCCCTGCTTCTCCGCGATGAGCCCCCGGTTGGCCTCGACCTGCTCGAGGCCCAGCTCGTCGTTCAGTCGCTCCAGGAGGCGGCCGGCCTGCTCGTTGTCGCGGTTCGCTTCCTCGAGCTGACCGAGCGCGAGACGGAGCTCCACGCCCGAGAGGAGCGCGCGGCCGGTCGACCGGCTGTCGTGCGCGCGCTCGCCGAGGTCGCGGGCGCGCTCCAGCTGGTCGAGCCCGTCCTGCGGGCGGGTCTCGCCGATCAGGACGCCGAGGTTGTGGTAGGCGCGCGAGAGCTCGACCCAGTCGCCGACCTCCGTGAGGCGACGGATCGCGCGCTCGTACCAGCCGACCGCCTCGTCGCGGACGTCCGGGCCGAGCAGCGCGAACGAGTTGCCGATGTCGATCGCGAGCCGGCCGAGGAGCCGGGCGTCCATCGAGCCGCCGAGCGCGTCGAGGGCCTCCATGTTCTCGTCCAGCGCGTCGCGGTAGGCGCCCTTCTGGAACGCCAGGCGGCCGAGCAGGCGGAACGTCTGGGCCCGGCCGAGCCGGTCTCCCACCTGCTCGAACAGCGCCTGGGCCTCGTGCGCCTGGCGGGCCGCCGCTTCGTCGTCGAGGTTCTCCCGGGCGATCTCGGCGCGGGCGAGCAGCACCGCGGCGCGGATGCGGGGCTCCTCGGAGCCGAGCCGGTCGAGGGCGCTCGTGAAGTGGCGGTCCGCCGCGGCGAAGTTGCCGATCGAGTAGTACAGCTCCCCGAGCGCCGTGTCGACCTCCGCGAGATCGTGGCGCCGGTCCCCGGGGAGCCCCGCGAGGTCGACCTCGACCCGTTCGAGGTAGTGGGCGGCCGCCTCGGGATCGTCGGCCGCGCGCGCGGCGTCCGACGCCCGGCGGTTGTACGCGCGCGACTTCTCGCCGACCTTCCCCAGGAAGAAGTGCCGCCCGAGCTCCGCGACGATCTCGAGCGGGGGGTCGGGAGAGGCGGCCTCCATCGCTTCCGCGATCTTCCGGTGCAGCACCCGGAGCCGGCTCTCGGTCAACGAGCGATAGACCCGCGCCCGGAACGCCTCCTCGGCGAAGGCGAACCGGTCGCCTCCGGCGCGCTCGGTCAGGATCCCGGCGTGCACGAGCGACTCCAGCTGCTCGGCGAGCGCCTCCTCCTCCCCGCCCATCGCCGCCACCAGAAGGGGGAAGTCGAACTCGGAGCCGATCGCGCTCGCGTACGCCAGGATGCGGTGTTGCTCCGCGGTCAGTCGCTCGAGCCGGGCCCGGTCGCGTCCCTCGGGCACCTCCGCGGCGACCGGCTCGGGCATCCCGACCGTTCTAGTTCGGGGGACGGGAAAAACCTGCGCTCGCGCGCTCCGGCGGCGCGGGGCGTCCTCC